>JBGUEB010000035.1:0-18562 GCA_041821565.1 Gammaproteobacteria bacterium
AGGCTCCCAAATTTTTTGCATCAGGTTTTCGATAATATCTTGAAGTAAAATAGATAGCAGGTAAGGTCCACTTTAGATTTATTTTTAATACCATTTCCGGAATAGCTGGCAACGTTAAAGGCAGGATTACCTCAAATTATGGTTAAAAGGATCGGCGGGGCTTTGTTACTTTCTCTGGAAATCGACCGGGGCTCGCCAAACACTGTCAGTAATCAGCTTTATACCGCCATGCGTGAATTTATCCACTCTGGGGGCCTCCATCTCGGCGAACGGCTGCCCTCAAGCCGCACGCTGGCCCTGGATCTCAAATTATCCAGAACTACCGTCATCAATGTCTTTGACCGATTAATTGCGGAAGGGCTAGTCGAATCACGTACCGGTGCGGGCACTTTCGTCAGTAATGCCTGGATGTCGGCTCGTCCTGTTCCGCTCGCGGAAACCAATGCTGATGTAATCGAACGATCTTATCGAAAACCCCGCCTGTCACGTATCTATACCCAGGCATCCGATGCTTTCGTCGACCGACTGGGGCATCAAACAAAAGCCTTTACCACGGCGCTACCTGCGTTCGATGCATTCCCGCGCGCACTATGGGCACAGTTGGTGACGAAACAATGGCGTTCCCCAGATGAAATTACGATGGGCTATACCGACCCGCGTGGATACTTCCCGTTACGACAGGCCATCGCCTCTCATCTGCTATCGAACCGGGGGGTCAAATGCGACCCTGAACAAATTTTCATTGTCAGTGGTGCGCAACAGGCTTTCCAGTTGATTGGCACTGTCCTGCTCGACCCGAATGAATGCGCGTGGTTCGAGAACCCCGGCGCAATCGGGGCTCGTAACAGTCTTATCGCTTGCGGTGCCAGGCTGATACCCGTATCGGTAGATCAGGATGGCCTGGTGGTTGAGGATGGAATACGCCAGGCGCCACAGTTCAGACTCGCGTTTGTCACCCCCTCGCATCAGCAGCCACTAGGGGTCTCGATGAGCCTCGAGCGCCGTTACGCGCTGTTGCAAGCCGCCGAAGATGCCAATGCGTATATCATAGAGGATGATTACGATGGAGAATTTCGCTACAGCGGGCACCCGCCACCAACTCTCAAAAGCATTGATACAATAGGCCGCGTCATCTACGTCGGAACCTTTAGTAAAACACTGTTTCCCGCGCTCAGGCTTGGTTTTTTTCTCGCACCGCCACAATTGGTAGATATATTCGATCATGTTTCCAAGGCCCTGCTTCAGGGCGTTGCGTCCAGTCACCAGGGCGTCGTCGCCGAATTCATGCAGGAAGGGCACTTCGCGACACATATCCGCCGCATGCGTAAGATTTATGCCGAACGCTACCAGGTTTTGCGTGGTGCCGCAGACCAGAAATTAACCGGGTTGCTGGAAATTATGCCTACGGATACCGGTCTTCACACGATAGGGCGACTACCACCCGAACTGTCCGAAACAGCGATTGCTGCGGCCGCGCTGGAAAGGAATATTGTAGTTACCCCTATCGAGCGGTTTTGTATCGCACCAACAGGCAACAAAGGCCTGGTTCTGGGCTTTAGCGGCATAAAACCGCGGGAGATAATTGAAGGAGTCCAGGTTCTTGCCGAGGTAATCGAAAAACTCGTTCCCTGAATCAAATGGTATGTTCTGTTGTTGATAATGGACCTGCTGCCTGAATTCCACCAGGCGTAACATTTGCTGATGTTTATTGCGGACGTATTCTCTTCCACAATCGAAATTTGAAATGCGAAATTTTTGTAGGTAAAACGAGAATGTCACGCCAATATGATTTTATTCTGGTCGGTGCTGGCTCGGCCGGAAGCGTTGTCGCGAACCGGTTAACGGAAAACGGTCGATACAGCGTTTTATTGCTCGAAGCCGGGGGCGATGATCGACGATTCTGGCTGCAAGTTCCGCTTGGCTACGGCAAGTCATTTTATGATAGCGACGTCAACTGGAAGTACATGACCGAACCCGTAGTCACGACCGCCGGTCGGCCAAGTTATTGGCCACGTGGGAAGGTGCTGGGTGGTTCGAGTTCAATCAACGCCATGATCTATATCCGTGGACAGGCCGAAGATTACGATGAATGGCAAGCGGCGGGTAATCCCGGGTGGGGCTGGCAAGATGTTCTTCCGCTATTCAAACGCATGGAAAATCATAGCCTGGGAGAAAATGATTACCACGGCGGAGACGGACCTCTATATATAAACGCTACCTCGCACGGAATACACCCGATTTGCGAAAACTATATCAAAGCCTGCGAGGAAGTCGGCCTGCATCGAAATCCGGATTTCAACGGAGCGACACAGGAAGGTGTCGGCAACTATCACATCAATGTCAGAAACGGCATGCGCATGTCGGCGTCGCGTGCCTATTTGTGGCCAATCCGCAGGCGTCCCAATCTTCATATCGAAACCAGGGCCCAGGCGACACGACTCCTGTTTGAAGGCCGCCGAGCGGTTGGAATTGAATATGTCAAAAACGGCGATACCTGCAGAGCGCTCGCGGCTAAAGAGGTCATACTTTCAGCCGGTGCAATAAATTCACCACAACTGTTGCTTTTGTCGGGAATAGGGCCGGTACTGGAATTGTCTACTCTCGGAATAAACATTGTTCACGATAGCCCGGCTGTCGGTAAAAATTTGCAAGACCACTACGGTGTCGATCATAGTTACCTTTCAACTCAACCAACGCTCAACAACCAGTTGCATCCCTGGTGGGGCAAACTCTGGGCAGGTATGCTATATGTGCTCGCGCGGCGCGGACCTTTAACTCGAAACATCAATCATGCAGGCGGATTTTTCCGCACCCGGCCCGAATTGACACGGCCCAATATGCAGCTTTACTTCTCACCTCTCAGTTATCGAAAGGCAGTACCCGGTACCCGACCGCTGATGAATCCAGACCCCTTTGCCGCGTTTATGATCGGTATTTCGCAATGCCGCCCGACCAGCCAGGGGTTTTTACGATTGAAATCTTCAGACCCAATGGCGGCACCGGAAATACAACCAAACTATCTCGCCACAGAGCATGATCTTCAGGAGAACCTTGAAGCCGTGAAGTTCTTACGTCATTTAGCTTCGACACCGACGATGCAATCTATTATAGCGAAAGAACTCGACCCCGGGCCGGTGGCAGCGGACGACGAAGCGTTGATGGAGCATATCCGAAGTAATGGCGGCACGGTATTTCATCCGGCATGCAGCTGCCGTATGGGGTCGGCTGCGGACACAAGCGTTGTCGATGCCAGACTGAAAGTACATGGTATTGCGAATTTACGCATCGCCGATGCCTCGATTTTCCCATCGCTGCCGTCAGGCAACACGAATGCTGCAGCCATTATGATCGGCGAAAAGGCCAGCGACATCGTGCTCGAGGCACATTCGTAAAACCGGGAAGTGCAGTCAGCGCCAACCTGATTATCAATTTTCAACATAACTCAATTGTGATACCTGGTATCCCTGCCAGGCCCTAAAACCTCGCTGGATTCAGGAATTTGTTGGCCCGCCGGCTGCGAAGAAGTCTATGGAGAGTTATTTGGTCCGGTAGTTCACTTGTCAATATCCCGCCAAGCTCCTAGAATGGCTAGTTCGTAGTATGAGACGTTAGACAATAATAAACTACAACCTGAGTGCAGGAGATCCCGACCATGATTCCCCCGTCGTTCCAATATCACGCTCCAAATTCAATTGACGATGCCGTGGCCTTACTGGGTCAATACGGTGATGAAGCTAAATTGTTAGCGGGTGGGCATAGCCTGCTGCCGATGATGAAACTTCGATTTGCAGAACCTGAACACCTGATCGATATCAATAATATTGAGTTGCTAAAGGGTATTCGCGAAGAAAACGGGCAAATCGTAATAGGTGCGATGACCTGTGAGAATGCATTGATAAATTCCGCGCTGCTACAGGAGAAATGTCCGATATTGCCTGAGGTGGCACGCATGATTGCCGACCCACAGGTCAGAAATCGGGGCACGATCGGCGGCGATATTGCTCATGGCGATCCCGGCAATGATCACCCGGCTATAATGATGGCGCTCGATGCTACCTTCACGCTGGTCGGCCCCAGCGGTTCACGCCAGGTGGCCGCTAACGATTTTTACCTCGGCACCTTCTACACGGCACTCGAAGCGGACGAAATATTGACCGAAATTCGTTTCGCTCCGCAGGCGGCCAATACCGGTGCTTCGTATCATAAGCTGAAGCGAAAAACCGGCGATTTCGCCACTGCCGCGGCGGCGGCCGTGATCGAAATGTCCGGCGACACCTGCCAAAGTGCACGAATTACGCTGACTAACCTGGGTCCGACGGCGCTCAGGGCCAGTGACGCCGAGGCTGCTCTGTCAGGGCAGGTCATCACCGATGAACTCATTGAGCAGGCGGCTCAACAAGCCATGACCATCTGCGATCCGGCGCAAGATCAGCGCGGTGACGTAGAGTATAAAACACATATGGGCGGGGAAATGACGCGCCGCGCAATCAGAACCGCAGTTGCACGCGCGAAGGGGAATTAGACATGTCAAAAACACAAGTAAATTTCAATCTTAACGGTCAGCCAGTTGAAGTACTGGTCGAAGCGCGCGAGTTGTTAATCCACGTGCTGCGAGAACAGCTTCAGCAAACTGGAAGCCATATCGGTTGCGAGACCAGCCATTGTGGTGCCTGTACCGTCGACTTCAACGGCGAATCGGTAAAGTCCTGCACCTTGTTTGCCGTTCAGGCGCAAGGAGCCGAGGTGATGACTGTCGAGGGTCTGGCGAGCAACGGCGAGTTACATCCTTTGCAGCAAGCCTTTATGGATGAACATGGGCTGCAATGCGGCTACTGTACGCCGGGCATGTTAGTGCGAAGTTACCGTTTTTTGCAGGAAAATCCAGATCCTAGCGAACAGGAAATCCGCGAGGGTATGTCAGGCAATCTGTGCCGCTGCACGGGGTACCAGAATATTGTTAAATCCATTCAGAAAGCGGCGAGCGTGATTAACGCGAGCGGCCGTGACGAAGCTAGTACAGCTTGAAACCGAGGAAAAAATTATGGCCGCAACAGCAGAAAGTTTAGAACGCCAGGAAAAATTACAAGGCATTGGCTGCTCACGTAAACGCAAAGAAGATCCGCGTTTCATCCAGGGGCAGGGCACTTATGTCGATGATGTCCAACTCCCCGGCATGGTATATGGTGCCCTGGTACGCAGTCCCCACGCCCACGCTCGCATAAAATCAATTAATAAGGAAAAAGCGCTGGCGTTGCCGGGTGTGTTAGCCGTATTGACAGCAGATGATCTGAAACCACTGAACCTGCACTGGATGCCGACACTGGGTAGCGATGTACAGGCCGTGCTGGCCGATGAAAAAGTCGCGTTTCAAATGCAGGAAGTCGCCATGGTTATCGCCGAAGAGCGATATATCGCGGCGGATGGCGTGGACCTGGTAGAAGTGGAATACGAAGAACTAACCCCCATTGTCGATCCGCACAAATCCATGGATGCAGATGCCCCTATCATTAGAGAAGACCTGGTCGGCAAGGACGAAGTAGGTCATGGCAAGCGCCTGCATAATAATCACATCTTTACCTGGGAAGCAGGCGATAAAGACAGTACCGATTCGGTATTTGAAAATGCAGAAGTCACGATCAAGGAAGAAATCCTGAACCCACGGGTTCATCCCTGTCCGCTGGAGACCTGTGGTTGCGTGGGCTCCTTTGATAAGGTTAAAGGTCAACTAACCGTCTATATGACTTCGCAGGCCCCACATCTTGTGCGTACCGTACTGGCCATGCTTTCAGGTATACCGGAGAGTAAAATCCGCGTCGTTACCAATGATATCGGTGGCGGATTCGGTAATAAGGTTCCGGTATACCCGGGATATGTCGTCGCCATCGTGGCCTCGATCGTACTCGGTCGACCGGTTAAGTGGATTGAGAGTCGTATTGAAAATATTTCCACCACAGGATTCGCTCGCGATTATCATGGCTCGGCTGAACTGGCGGCAGATAGTGATGGTCGCATCAAGGCGCTGCGCTTTAATGTGCTGGCCGACCACGGTGCCTTTAATTCGCATGTCTCGGCGACCAAGTGGCCTGCGGGGTTGTTTAGCATTTGTACGGGTTCGTACGACATTCCTGACGCCTATGTCAGGGTTGATGCGGTCTACACCAATAAAGCACCCGGCGGTGTGGCCTACCGTTGTTCGTTACGCGTCACCGAGGCGGTATACCTGATCGAACGCATGATCGATATTCTCGCGCAAAAACTGGATATAGATAAGGCGGAGATTCGTAAACGTAATTTTATCAAATTCGATCAGTTCCCCTATAACACTTCGCTGGGTTGGACCGTGGACAGCGGTAACTATGAACCTGCACTGGATAAGGTCTTAAAAGCGGTGGATTATGATGGCCTGCGCAAGGAGCAGGCAGAAAAACGCGCTAAAGGCGAGTTAATGGGTATCGGGATTTCCACCTTCACCGAGATCGTCGGTGCCGGGCCTACCAAGGCCTGTGACATACTCGGCATTGGCCTGTTCGACAGCTGCGAAATTCGCGTCAATCCAACGGGCAGTGCCATCGCGCGTATGGGAACTCAGACCCAGGGGCAGGGGCATCAGACTACCTATGCGCAGATCATCGCAACCGAACTCGGTATTCCATCGGAAGAAGTCCAGGTAGAAGAAGGGGATACCGATAAGGCTCCCTATGGCGCCGGGACCTGGGGTTCTCGTTCGACACCGGTAGGTGCCGCCGCGGTCGCCAAGGCGGCACGCAAGATCCGCGACAAGGCACGCAAGATTGCCGCGCATCTGCTTGAGGTGAGTGAAGACGACCTCGAATGGGATGTAGATCAGTTCAAAGTCAAAGGTGTGCCGGATCAGGTAAAAACCATGAAAGAGATAGCCATGGCCGCCTATAGCAATGTGCCTGACGGAATGGAAAATGGGCTGGAAGCGGTAGACTATTACGATCCACCCAATTTCACCTTTCCCTTCGGTGCCTATATCTGCGTGGTAGATATCGACCCGACAACCGGCGAAACCAAGATCCGTCGATTCTATGCTCTGGATGACTGTGGTACACGTATCAATGACATGATCATTGATGGTCAGATCCATGGCGGTTTAACCGAAGCGTTGGCAGTCGCAATGGGTCAGTTAATCGATTTTGATGAAAATGGAAACCTGCTCGGTAATAGCTTGATGGATTACTACCTGCCGACAGCGGTAGAAACGCCCCATTGGGAAACAGATTACACGGTAACGCCTTCGCCCCATCATCCACTGGGCGCCAAGGGAGTCGCAGAGTCTCCCCATGTTGGCGGTATTCCCTGTTTTTCTAATGCCGTGGTTGACGCCCTGTCTCATCTCGGTGTAACCCATGTCGATATGCCGCACACGGCCCATCGTGTGTGGAAAAAATTGCATGAACTGGGAGTCACTAAATAAGAAAAGACTGTTTTATCTGTTGCAATTAATTTATATCGACATGACCTGATAATGCCTGTCGAGGAGTAGATGTAGTGAAGGTTGAGCTCGACAAGATTTACCCTGTTGCCGCGTCGGCAGACGCGGCCTGGGAATTTTTACAGGATATTAAAGCGGTAGCATCCTGTATGCCCGGTGCTGAAATCACCGAGCAAAGCGATGACACTCACTTTAAAGGCATGGTCAAGGTCAAGGTTGGACCCGCGGCCGCAGCCTTCAAGGGTGATATCGAAGTTCAGGGTATTGATGCAGAAAAAAGAGAGCTGATACTGTTGGGTAAAGGCGCCGATACCAAGGGCTCATCCAGCGCGAGCATGCTTCTGACTGCGTCCATCCGAGAGACCGAGAATGGCCAGTGTGAGTTAGCTGGCCGGGCCGAGGTTACCGTGAATGGAAAGATGGCGAGTTTTGGTGGGCGTATGATGGACTCAATATCAGAGCGCATCCTGCAACAGTTTGCCGATAATTTTTCAAACAACGTGATCGCCATGGGCGAAGGAGCCGATGCCGAAGCTGCCGCTGTTAAAGTAGCCGAGGCGCCAAAAGAGCTGAATGGCCTCGCCCTGGTGTGGCAACTCATCGCGAGTTTTTTCAACAAATTGTTTAGTCGAGACTCTAAACAATCTTAAGGTGATCTTCGATAATCCCTGTTTTAGCTGGACTCAGGGGATACGAGATATTCGAATTAGACATGTCAGAAACTACTTATACCCCAAATAGTGAAGTCAGCAACTTTCAGAGTGATTTATACCGCGCTGGCTATGTAGCGGATCATGGTCTTTCATCAACCCTGTTGCTAATGACAAAATTGCAGCGCCCTTTGCTGGTCGAGGGTGATGCGGGTGTTGGTAAAACAGAAATTGCCCGGGCCCTGTCGGCAACCTTTGACTGCCCGTTAATCCGTTTACAGTGTTATGAAGGACTGGACGTTAATTCAGCGGTGTACGAATGGAATTACCAGCATCAATTGCTATCGATTAAAATCCAGGAAAGTCAGAATCTTTCTGCTTCGGATAAACACATTTTCAGCGAAGAGTTTTTGCTCAAACGGCCCTTGCTCGAAGCCATTAGCCTGCCACAGTCACCGGTTTTACTGATTGATGAAATCGACCGGGCCGACGAAGAATTTGAAGCTTTCTTACTTGAAGTATTATCCGATTTCCAGATTAGTATTCCTGAATTGGGCACCATAACGGCCAGCAGTATTCCACATGTCATCTTGACCTCTAATGGCACGCGTGAGTTGAGTGATGCGCTGCGGCGACGTTGCCTTTACCACTATGTAGACTATCCCGATTTTGAAAAAGAACTACGCATAGTACGAAAACGACTACCGGATATTAATCAGCAACTGTCCAGTCAGATCGTCGAGTGCATACAGTCGTTTCGCAAACTTGACCTGCGTAAAAAACCAGGTATCGGCGAAACCCTGGATTGGGCCGCTGCCCTGATGCAGCTGGATATCGAGAATTTGAACCAGGATCCCGAACTCATCATGGGCTCCCTGGTTTGCGTGCTAAAAACCCGGGACGATCGGGATCAGGTTACGAAAGATGTTCTCGAAGAACTAGTGATGAACGCCGGTTAAGCCATGCAAGTTGTAGATAACAATCATCGATGGCAAGAAGAACCTGGGGACGCGCTTGTCGTCAGGATCCTCGAGTTTGTTCGTTTTGTGCGTGAAAACGATTTCCATATTGGTGTCCAGGAGGAACTGGATGCGTTAACCGTGGCGAAGCACTGTAACATCCTGGATCAAAAACGATTGCACTGGGGCCTGAGGAGTTTACTTTGCTCAAATAGCAATGAATGGAATCGGTTCGATAAACTTTTTAGCCTTTTCTGGTTGCAGCATGTAAGACGTTCCAATTACGTACAGGGATCAAACCCCGGTGGCAAATTATCGATCGACGCTGCCACACAAAATTCGGGCGAGAGCAGGGAAATCAGAGGTGCAGATAGAGCCCAGCAAGGCGAGGAAGGTGATGAGTCTATCGGCCAGGGTGGTACGCGTTCCGGTGCCAGTCAGCGACAAACCCAGCTACAAACCGATTTTCGTTTTTTAACCGATAACCAGCAAATGGAACTCATGGAGCAAATGGTTGAAGGCCTGGCGCAGCGCATGCGTCGTCGCCTGATCCGACGTTATCGCAGTTTACACCAGGGGCGACGAATTGATTTTAGGCGTACTATACGTAATAGCTTAAGTCACGGCGGTACACCGCTGGAGCTGGTGTTCAAACAACGACAACGACGTTTACCAAAGCTTGTTTTGTTGCTCGACGTGAGTCGATCGATGAGCTTCTACAGTTACCTGTTTCTGCGCTTTGCGCGGGGCATAGTCGGTGCTTTTAAAGATGCCGATGCCTTTATTTTTCACACCCATCTTGTCCATGTAACCGATGCCTTGCACGAACGTAATATCAATACGGTCACTAAAAGGCTGGCCCTGCTATCCGCAGGTTGGGCAGGCGGTACCCGTATCGGCGAATGTTTGCAAACCTTTAACCAGGACTACGCACGCCGCGTCCTGACATCGCAATCTATTGTTATGATATTTAGTGATGGCCTCGACACCGGTACGCCAGAGTTGTTCTCGGAACAAATGGCAATAATAAAACGACGCGCAAAGAAAATAGTCTGGCTAAACCCCCTGCTGGGTAGAGATGGATACGAACCCACTGCGCAGTGCATGGCCGCAGCATTGCCACTACTGGATTTGTTCGCTTCGGCGCATAATTTAGAAAGCCTGCTTGCGCTGGAATCCCAGCTGGTGAAGTTATAAATGAGGATCTATTAAATGAAACATGAGCCAATGGTTAAAGCCGCTAATCTCGAAGCCTGTTTTAGAGATCTGGCTGGTGAAGAGACGCCACTTGCGCTGGCGACTGTTGTACAAACCGCGTTGTCGACATCCGGCAATGCCGGCGACAAGGCGCTAGTCAGTGCCGAGGGTATAATTGAAGGATGGATCGGCGGCGGCTGCGCTCAACCCGCGGTGGTTGAGGCAGCGCGTATGGCGCTTAAAACTGCTGAACCTTGCCTGATCCGGGTCGGTCCAAAAGGTGAATGGGAGGCGCTCGACGGAGTGGTCGATTTTTCTTCAGGTTGTCTCAGTGGTGGCACACAGGTGATATTTATCGAACCCTTAAACAAGCAGGCGAAACTGGGCATCCTCGGTGATTCTCCGGTGGCGCTAAGCCTGGCCGAGCTGGCCTCGCGACTGGATTTTTCAGTGACAGTGATAAGCCCTGATCTCGAATCAACTCGAGTTGCCGAGACAGTTCGAATGGAAACTGATTTCGCTTCGGTGGGTGGTGACTTTGCCGTCGTCGCCACACAGGGCCGACATGACCGCGCAGCCCTGAAGGCGGCTATTAACAGTAATGCCGGATATATCGGCATGGTTGCCAGTCGCAAAAAAATTGCCGGTCTAAAGGCGAGTCTGATCAAAAGCGGTATAGCAGCCAGTGAGCTGGAGCGCGTGCATAGTCCGGCAGGACTAGAAATAGGCGCGGTATCGCCGGCTGAAATCGCACTTTCCATTCTGGCCGAGCTAGTGCGAGTGCGGCGAACGGGAAGTAATCAAAAGATCAGTCTGGCAACCGAAACTGTCGTCGAAGTTTCAGAAGCCGTTATCGAAGGCGGAGGCTGCTGCAGTGGCAATGGATAAAACAAAGATTTCAGCCATTGTACTCGCCGCAGGTGAGTCGCGACGTATGGGAGAAATCAACAAACTGCAACTGCTAATAGATGGTGTGCCATTGTTAAGACGCAGTGTAGAAACATTACTCGCCGCAGAACTTGGCGAAGTCGTGGTGGTGCTTGGCCATGAAAGCGCAAGCACAAAGGCTTTGCTCGAAGGACTGACTGTACGAACGGTCTATAATGATGACTATGAGTCAGGGCAAATGACCTCGGTCCACTGTGGCCTTGAATCCTTAAACCAGGCCTGTGAAGGGGTGATGGTTGCCCTTGGTGATCAGCCCGCCCTGACGGTTTCTGATATAAACCATCTGGTCGATGCTTTCTATTCGCGTGATGGGGGAGAGGTCGTTATACCCGAGTACCAGGGTAAACGTGGAAATCCCATTATTATCAGCAAGCGCAGCCAGCAGGAGATTATTTCTGGTAAATATAACCTGGGTTGCCGACGATTTATCGAAAGTAATCCTGAACTGGTACGAACGGTAGAAATGCCGCAATCCTCGGTAGTCATCGACCTGGATACACCGATGGATTACCGCAGATTCTGCGATTCCGCCGCGGCCCGGTTCAAAACAGGCAAACAGCAACAGGCAAGCTAATATGGCAAAAGAATTCATCGATTACCTGGTTTCGATACGCCAGCAAAATGTCGCTTACGCGGTTGCCACGGTGATTGAAGTGGTTGGATCGACTTCGGCGAAAACCGGCTCCAAGGCCTTAATCGACCAGCATGGACGCGTGGTAACGGGTTGGGTTGGTGGTGGCTGCGCTGAGTCCTCCACCTGTCACGCGGCTGAAAAATGTATGCAAAGTGGCGAAACCGACATTATAGAAATCGACCTGGACGACGAAGTACTGGGTGCTGGGATGCCCTGTGGAGGTCATATGCGAGTTTATATTGAGCCGTTTACACCGAAACCATCGGTGTGGATTATGGGGCATGGTGCGGTGGCCGAGCATATTTGCCACCTGGCTGATCTGATGGGATTTGCCGTGATAGTGAACGATAACATGGCCGAGCGCGAAAAATTTCCCGATGCGGTCCAACTGATTACTGACGATATCGATTACAGCCAGTTAACCCCGGGGGCAGAAGATTTTGTGGTGATAGCAACTCAGCACAAGGGTGACCACGAATCCATGTCGAGGGCGTTGGCATCGAAGGCACAGTACATCGCATTAATTGCGAGCCGCAAGCGCTCCCGTTTGGTGCTGGATTACCTGAAACAGAAGAAATTTTCTAATTCCGATTTCAAACGCGTGATGGCGCCCTGCGGGCTCGATATCGGCGCGCGTTCGCCCGCTGAAATAGCGCTAAGTGTGATCAGCGAAATCGTGCTGGTTCGTCGGCAGGCCAGCGGCGTACGTATGCGCGATACACTGCACCTCGAAGTGCCCTCGCCAAAAGTGGTTGCCGGCAACAGTAGTGACTGATGAAGCATCAAACTTGATTCTCCCGAATAGTGGCGATTTTGATGCCATTCGAAAAGACTTTCCCATATTAAACAGTAGTCCCCAGACGCTACACTATCTGGATTCGGCCGCCACTAGCCAGAAACCAAATTGCGTGATCGATGCTATCGCCAACTGCTACCGCAGCGAGTACGGTCCGGTGCACCGGGGCCTGTATCCGCTGGCAGAAAGAGCTAGCGAAAGCTACGAGCAGGCGAGGCAGACACTGGCAAATTTTATCAATGCCCCCTCCGCTAACGATATCGTTTTTACGCGCTCGGCTACCGAGGCGATTAATATGGTAGCCACCGGTTGGGCTGGACAACAACTCAAGGCCGGGGATGAAATTTGGGTAAGCCAGATGGAACATCACTCCAATTACCTGCCCTGGCAACGCGTATGTCGCAATCGAGGCGCCAGCCTGCGAATGATTCCACTCGATAACAGCGGGCAACTCGATCTCGATAGCGCCGATAGCCTGTTTGGTGATCGCACCCGGCTGATAGCAATTACGCATGTGTCTAACGTACTCGGCGTTGTTAATCCAGTGGAAAAAATTTGTAGCCTGGCTTTACAAAAATCGATTCCGGTATTGGTGGATGCCGCACAATCAGTTGGTCATATGCGCGTCGACGTGCAGGCGCTCAACTGTGACTTCCTGGTCGCCTCGGCGCATAAAATGTGTGGCCCTGGCGGAATTGGATTACTTTATGGCAAGCAGGACAGGCTGGCCGAAACTGAGCCGCTACTACTGGGTGGAGGTATGGTCGACCAGGTGCAAAGCGAGAGCAGTATATGGTCCGAGATACCGGCACGTTTCGAAGCCGGATCGCCCAATCTGGCCGGGTCATTGGGATTTGCTGTCGCGGCTGACTATATCCATGGAGTCGGTAGAAACGCTATTGAGAAGTGGGAGCAGGAACTAGCTGCGATCGCCTATGAGGCACTATCCGAGATTGACGGTGTTAACATTTATGGGCCGGAAAACAGCGAGTATCGCAGTGGCATACTGTCGTTCAATATCGACGGCATACACCCGCACGATATTGCGCATATAGCAGGCGAGCAGGGTGTTGCTATTCGTGCCGGGCATCATTGTTGCCAACCGCTCATGCAACACCTGGATATCTCTAGCACTGCCAGGGCCAGCTTCAGTTTCTACAATAACAGGGAAGACATAGCCGCACTTGTTAAGGTAGTTCGAGAAGCAATAAAAGTTCTGGGTAGTTAACAGATGGAAAGTGTTTACAAAACTGTTTTGCTCGACCACTTCCATAATCCACGTAACAAGGGCGACCTCGATACCATGGACAGGGTTAGTCGCGGCAGCAATCCGCGCTGCGGTGACGAGATCGAGGTGGGCATCAGGGCAGAGAATGAGGTTCTGGAATCGGTTCGATTTCGAGGTCGCGGGTGTTCTATTTGCCTGGCCTCCGCGTCGATCATGAGCGAGTGCACAAAGGGCTTAAGCCTGCAACAGGCACGGGGCCTGGTTCAGCAAATGCTGGAATGGTTTGGCGATACCAAAACTGAAGCCCCGGCAATTACTACCCTGGCGGCACTCGGGGCTGTACGACAACATTCGGCTCGGAAGAAATGCGTGCTACTGGCCTGGGTCGCATTGGGTGAAACACTGGCTAGCAAATAAATGGTTCTGTACTTAAACAATAAATTGATTACAATTTTTTATCCGGCCCTGTAGCGTGAGGGTTGGGAGATTGACACTATATTCGTATCATCTATGTATGTAGCAAATCTAAATAAATAAACGCAAAGGTGGATGGTGTGCCCCATAAAAATTCAAACCTGACTACGCCCTTGCCACAGTCACAAGCGTATTCGATAAGATGGGCTTCGATGGGTTTATTGACACGTGGCATTGTCTAAGTTTAACAAGCTATCAAACAAAAATCCCCTGAAGGGCGCAAGGGGAAAAACGTTTACCTGAAAACAGGACCCGATCACTACTCCGGATGCCAGGTCACTATCTCGATTACCCACTTGGTGCGATATGGCACAAGTCGATAGTGTTGGCAGGATTTGGATTACAATTCGTTTTATCTACCCGGAATATCAAAAAGCAGTCGTTCAGATACCATCAATCAACGGCTGGAGTCGACCCAACTGAGACACTCAATGTTTGAAATCTTGCTTCTCGAGTGATCAGCTCGTTCTTTCGAACAAAACTCCCACCTGATCCAACCAATGCTTCATTCCCATGGCACTAAACGAGTCGCGTGCTTTGTTAAGTGATTGACTCACCTCCTTGGCCCCCTCCATTTCGATATCGGCCAAAGCAAGGCCAAAGTGACATCGCGCGGTAAGTGGGTGCATCGAACAGAGCTCTGCGATATCGAGTGCGATGTCGTAGGCCGAGATCACGCTCTCGACAGAAGATCGACTCGCTCTTTCGATCTCCGCTTGCGTGAACAGTGCCCAGGCTTCGTGGCCGCGTTCCCCCTGTTTTCGGGCAACCGCCAGGGCGCCTGCCGCCGCCTCGTGGGCCTCCGATAAGCGAGCCGCTCGCAGATAACCATCGGCCAGCCAGACGAAAGGGTAGCCTGAACCTTCAGGATGGTAGCGCAAGGTATCTGCATCCACCGCAAGCTCGAGTAAGGGTATCGCGTCTGAATGCCGGCCGGCGGCGCTGTGTGCGAGACCAAGAATGCCACAGGTGATGGTCTTGAGGAGTCGAACCTCGGCGCGCTCACAAAGCTCGAAATTGGGCTCGAGAAGTGTGATGGCCTCATTGAAATCACCGCGACGAAGATGGGTCAGTGCCAGGTAATCGGTTACCCACACTGTGCTCATGGCGCTGTTAACTTCGCTCGCGATTTCGATGCCTTCACGAGCCCAACCGAGCGCCTCGTCGAATTCACCCAACTCGGCGAGCCCCCAGGCCAGAAACCCGCGGGTGATGGCTGCGGGATAGCCAGCCATCCCGTGTCGATGGTAAGCAGGTGGCCCAGTGAGCTCCTTCGCCACCCGTCGATGCAACTCAACCTGACGCTCGAACTCGCCGCGGGCATTGAAGGCGAGCCCGAGATGCTGGGTAGTCGTAAAGAGCACCGAGAAGTCCTCAGCGCGTTCGGCGAGAGCGATGCCCTTTTCGCCATGCTCGATAGCACGCGCATGCTCACCCGCCTGCCAGTAATGGGCGGTCAGATAATTGTGCACGCTCGCATGGCGCGCAATGTCGCCGACTCGCTCCGCAAGTTCGCCCGCCTCGAGCACCCGTTTTTCCAGCTCATCGTGCCGTCCAAGTGGCCATAATGCCGTGCGCATCTCGAGTCGAATGTCTATCTTGTCAAGCAAGTGCTCTTCGTCATCGGGAAGATGCTCAAGGGCAGCCAGTGCGTTTTCGAAACGTGCGATGGCGGCTGGATATCCCGAGTGTCCGTGGGCCTTTTTCGCGGCTTCGCGATTGTAGGCGAAGGCCTTGTCCCACCGTTTCGCCAGCAGGGCGTGGTGAGCCAGTTCCTCCACGTGTTCCTCCAACCGTCCGGCATATGCCATCTCGATGGCATCTACGAGACGACCATGCAACTGACGCCGAGTGTCCTGTGTCAATGACGCATAGGTGACCTCTTCGGTAAGTGCGTGCTTGAAGAGGTAGGTTTCATCCTCGCCGCTGCCGACCTCGTAAAGAAATTCCGCTGACTGCAAGGCCGAGAGCCGCGCATGCAGGGCTTCAACTGGCAACCTCTCGATGGTTTGCAGCAGGTGAACCGGAACACGGCGCCCTATAACCGCCGCAGTCTGTAGCAGGCCTTTGAGTTCAGGTGCAAGGCGATCGATCCGCGCGACCAGGACGTCTTGAACCGACGCGGGAATGTCGATGGTTGTAGTGTCGCTTTCGAGTCGTACTACACCATTTTTCTTTGACAGCACGCCAGCTTCCTTGAGCGAACGCACAGTCTCCTCGATAAATAGTGGGCGTCCCTCCGTGCGCTCGATCAAAAGGCGCTTGATTGATTCGAGGCTGGAGTCCATGCCGATTAAATTGTCGAGCATTTCGTGGGTAGAGGTTGCCGCGAAAGGGTCAACCCGGGTACGCGTGTAAAAGCTTTTTCCAATCCAGTGGTGCTGGAATTCCGGACGATGTGTAACCACCAGGAGAATTTTATGAACTGCCATTCCCTCGACTAGTGAGTCGAGAACACGTTGCGACTCGGAATCGATCCAATGCAGGTCTTCGATGACCAGCAGCATGGGCCGCGCGTCCGCGGTCTGCAATAGCAGGTTCTTGGCACCATCGATAATGCGGCTGGCTCGTTCCTGCGGATTCAGGGCTGCCCAGTTCGGGTCCGAAACCGGAAGGTCCATGAGTACCTGTATGACCGGTAGCAGTGAATCAACTTTCGCCACGAATTGAGCGAGCCCCGCGCGCATCTTGCTGTCGATCTCCGCCTGGTCGTCTCGGTCGCCGACTTTAAAGATAGCGCGGAGCAGGATTCCCAGAGGCGAATAGGGGGTGTTCATGCCGTGAGGCAGCGCGCCCGTCTGGTAAAGAGTCCAGTCGTCGAACTGCGGAAGCTGAGTGAATTCGTGGACTAATCGTGACTTCCCCATTCCAGCGTCGCCTACCAGTGCAACCAGCTGACCCTGACCAGAAGCGACGCTTTCGGCGGCCGTCAGCAGGCTTTCCAGTTCACGCCGTCGTCCCACGAAAGTTGTCAGCGCGTGCGCGGCGCGTGCCTCCCAACGCATGCGTAGGGAAGTCCGGCCGATGAGTTCGTATACCTCGACCTTTTTCCGTAGCCCTTTGACCGAGATCGGACCCAAAGATCGTGATTCGATATAGCCCTCTGCCAGTGAGTGCACCGACTCAGTTATACGAATGGTCCCGGATGCAGCGCTCTGCTCCATTCGAGCCGCCAGATGTGCGCTTGACCCCACCACGTCATAATCCATCGACAGGTCGTTACGGAGCGCACGGACAAGAACCTCACCACAGTGAAGGCCTACGCGAACATCGAGACCACCCACGAACGAATCCCGGATTGCGATTGCGGCGAAGCACGCGCGAACGGCATGGTCTTCGTGGGCAAGCGGCGCGCCGAACAGCGCCATGATGCCGTCACCCTGAACCCTGTTGACCGTCCCTTCATAGCGGTGGACCGCGTCCATCATCGCCGCAAGCGCGGGGCTCAAGTGCCCGGCTGCTTCTTCAGGATCCAGGCCCTCTATAAGCGCCGTTGAACCTTTGATATCGGCAAACAACATGGTGACATGTTTGCGTTCGCCTTCCATCGCCTGGCGGGAACTCAGGATTCTCTCGGCGAGATGGCTTGGCGTGTAGGCAAGGGGAGACTGGGTCTCGTCGGGGCCAACCGCACGGCCTTGGACTAGCGTGGAGATCGCCGCAAGCAATCTCTTTCGATCGCCCAGCGGACTGACACCCAGCGCCTTGAGATCGTCGTCTGTCAACTGCAGCAGCAGCTCAGTATCGATCTTGTTCTCGGCAAATGAGGGGGCGTACTCTCCAAGCCCTAACGTCATAAGCCAGGAATTAACATCCACGGTTCACTCCCGAAATCAGAAAGCCAACGATAAAATATCTTAACATAGGTCATGCAGGGCATCGGGAGTAATAGTGGATAGACCACCGTGTGGCCCGGGCCCCCTGTGTCAGGATAGTTGTCGCCTCTAATATTTATATAGAGGTATTGGAATGCGCGCAAGATTTAAACAATCATTTATACTACAGGCAGTCGAAAAGGCACTGAGTCGGTTTTTAATAGTTGGTGGGTAATATTATTTATCCTGAGGTAAATTTTCGAGTTTTCACACAGCCTCGGCCGATTTCTACCTTCTTAAAGGTCTATCCGAACGGCGGCTATTGGCCTATTCTGTTGAAAAACTCCAAATTTTCCGACCGGACAAAACCATTTGCGTTTTAAGCTTCTTATCGAGCTTAAC
>JBGUEB010000036.1:0-18451 GCA_041821565.1 Gammaproteobacteria bacterium
GGCAGTATAAAGCAAGGGAAATTATGGTGACAGTGAACTTATCTCTTCGCTGTTAGCAATCAAGTTAACGGTCATCATATTTGCCGCGCAAAAAATCCGCTCAACACCCCCTCACTAATTTCCAACCAGGCTATCCATTCAAGGTGGTGGATATACAATTAAAGAATTTGCTGGCTATTTTAACCTGCGCTATTCGACGGTAAATGTCATCGGCAGAAAATCAAAATCAAAGACCTGACCCTAAGATCGGATTCTAGCTATCTGAGCGCCATTCTGCTCGGGCCCCGGATTTACATAAACCAACAATCAACAGGAATTAATAGTGAGTTTACATCAAGAAAAATGCTACGATGTGGTCAAGGTCGAGCTGTCTTCTGACAGCGCCTCGACACCTGCCGAATAAAGGCAGAAGTGTTTTAGATCGGTCTAATAATTAAGTAACAGTCCCAGGGGAGAATGAACTTTGCGATGACCGCCTACACTGGATATCTCCTGATCGCCGATATTTCCGGCTATACCGCCTTCCTGACATCCTCTGAGCAGGACCATGCTAATCCGATTTTAAAGTCGCTTCTGACCTCACTGGTCGAGCAAGTAGGCGATCCACTTCATCTATGGCGGATGGATGGCGACGCGGTTCTCGCTTATTCGACGAGCGAAGAATTTCCTTCCGGCGAAACCTTTCTGGCCATTTGTGAAAACCTTTATAACTCTTTTGCCACTCGCCGCCGCGACATCATCGCCAATACCACTTGCACCTGCCAGGCCTGTGCCAATGTGGACGGTCTTGACCTTAAGATCATGGCACATTATGCGGACTTCGAGGAAATGCAAATCGGCCCGATGAAAGACATTTCTGGTGCCGAAGTTATTCTCGTCCACCGCATGGCCAAGACAGATGTTAAAAAGGTCACGGGCATTGGCAGTTATGCACTGTTTACCGATGCCGCTGTAAAAGCCATGAATATAGATGCGGCCTTAACGCCTTATTCGCAATCATTTGAACATTTTGGCGAGGTTCCCATGCAGGTTTATGACCTGGCGAAGGCCTGGGAAAATTTCCGTCAAGGCCAGGAAAGGCATTTCCTAGAGGAATCTGAAGGCGTATATACTTTTCGTCGCCATCTGGAATTTCCCCCCGCCGTCGTCTGGGAAGGGCTCGTGGCGCCTGAACTAAAGCAACTCTGGATGCATATGATCTCTGTCGATGTGGATCGGCCCGAGGGCCGAATTGGCCCGGGTTCCGGCTATCACTGCGCCCATCAGGACATGGATTTCCGCTACTGGGTCACGGACTGGGAACCGTTCGACTACTTCTCCACTATAATGACCGACCCTGGGAATGACGGGCTCAAATTTCACGAGACCTACCAGCTCATCCCGACGCAAACGGGAACAGAGGTTCGCTATACGATGGGGCCAGAATGTGATGCCGAGGGATTAAGACACGAGACTGAAGAAGCGGCGTCCGCAGCCTTTCTTGCCGGGTTCTGGCCCTTCGCTTTTGATGAATTGGAAAAACTGATCAAGGTCAAAATAACGGGGTCAGATAAATAAAGGGGTCACCCTGAACCTCCCCCTTGATTCAGCCATTATTTTTCGTATCGGTATTTCAGTACCAAAATACCTTCCCCGTCAATTCAAACGAATCGAGGACAGTTACCGCATTAGGCAATATTGGCAACTGTATATCGTCTACCGGGTTAGCTGAAAGGCTGGCATTTAATTATTTTCTCTGGTCAATACCCACTTGCTGCCTTTCTTAAATGCGCCTCCGCTGCGGGTACCGGTGAGCCTGGTGCCATCGCTATTAATCATCAATTCACCCGTGCTTTTTCTTCCAACACCACGCCGTGCGTTATTTCTATAAACTAAATTGAAGGTAATAACATCTCCGTTTCGAGTTCCAGTGAAGCTACTGCCATTAATCCCAATGTCACCAGTGACTACATCCCCGCTTTGCTTGATATCGACCTGGTCTCTATCGTCAACCCAGCGTCCTGAAATATCGACATCGGAGGCAGCCTGTGCATCCTGGATTGCGATAGTTGGACCGAAGGCGAGTACTACCAGGGCTAATGTCAAAATTAATTTTATTTTACTCATTTCATACTGCCTCGGGTTTTATGTAGTGATTTGTTCATTGTATGCTCTCCTTATCATTGATTTGGGAAGGCATCGTTACTATCAGATATATACGCCGCTAAATCTTTAATAGATCACCACGCCGTTAAAATTTCTTGAAAAAATGCTAAAAAAACGATAATGCACTGGATTGCCGATTCCTATTGTCAGTCAATTTCTGTCGGCGAATAAAACATTAGAACCATAGAACCATAGTTTCATTTTCGCTACCAGTACTATGCGTAGCGCCAGGTAATCTGACAACTTATTGAACGGTCCGCACTTAATTTTCCTTCAAACAGATCCATTTGATCAGTTCTTGCGTATTAACTACCAACCAGCAAAAGGATTGCCCAGGTAAAGTAAAACCAGATTAGTCCAGGAACCCGGTTCCGGTCAAAATTTGCCAGATGCACGCCTAACTCACCAATAATGTGGAGGCCAGGCATTCGCTAAGGAATTTAATTAAATGAAAATAATATTAATAATTCTGTCAACGTTGTTCCTGGGTGGGTGTTTAGGAATGCCAGGTAATGTCTCTCCAGTGAAAAATTTCCAGCTGGATCGGTACCTGGGGAAATGGTATGAGATAGCGCGACTGGATCATTCTTTTGAGCGCGGGCTTCAACAAGTTACGGCCGAATATACATTGAGGGACGATGGTGGGGTTTCAGTTAAAAATAGAGGCTTCTCGGCAGAAAAAAATAGCTGGAGTGAAGCAATTGGTAAAGCCTATTTTGTTAATGAACCTGACGAAGCATATCTTAAGGTGTCGTTCTTTGGACCGTTCTACGGTTCATATGTTATTTTTGAACTAGATAAAAACTATGAGTATGCTTTCGTATCAGGTCCCGACCTATCATACTTATGGCTTCTTTCCAGGCAGAAAAAAGTAGATCCAGCAGTCATGTCGAATTTCATTAACAAGTCACAAGAGCTTGGTTTTGATACAAAGGAGTTGTTACTCGTCGAACATGATTAATGATTCACGACTTTTAAGTAACAAAGTAGATAAATTTTTTGAATTACCTATAAAGGCAGAATTATTTTGAAAGTATTACTATTAATTGCTCACGGAAGCCGAAGGGAAACTGCAAATCAAGAGGTACTTGAACTCGCAGAACGTATCCAGCAACATGATGCAAATGAGTACGCGGCAGTCGTTCCTGCGTTTCTTGAGTTTGCACAACCAGATATCGGTGGGGGCATTGATGACTGTGTAAAGATGGGTGCAAAGGAAATTACAGTCGTGCCATATTTTCTTTCCCTGGGTGCGCATGTAGAACGGGACATACCCGGCGCACTGGATATAGCCAGCGCGCGCTACCCCGAGATTAAATTGCACTTAAAACGCCATTTTGGTGCCACAGAAGGTCTCGTTGAATTTGTTATTAATTGTGCCGGGCCAGTAAGCTAGCAGAGGGTTTTCTTCCCGGAAGGATCCAGGTTTGTCGATCGAGCCGTAGCTGGGTTTCGAAAACTCTGGAATATGCCACTTTGAGAAATTAATCAGAAATTATGAGCCAGGAAAATCTAGAGAAAATAAAAGTCGGCATTAGCAGTTGCCTGCTCGGAGAAAAAGTTCGATTTGACTCTGGGCACAAGAGAAATGCCTATGCCAATAATGTCCTGTCCAACTACTTTGAATTTACCGCCTTTTGCCCTGAGGTAGAGATCGGGCTGGGTATTCCCAGGGAACCCATTCGGCTGGTTATATTTGACGAGGAAGTGCGCTGTGTCGGTACTAAAAACAAGAGCATGGATGTAACCGAAAAATTATACCAGGCTGCCGATGAGCAAATTGCCTGGCATGCGGAGCTATGTGGTTACATTCTTAAAAAAGGGTCACCCAGTTGCGGAATGGAACGCGTGAGACTGTATAGGGGTGATATGCCAGGGCGTACAGGTGTCGGCCTATATGCACAACGCCTGATGCAAAATTTTCCCGAATTACCTGTGGAAGAGGAAGGGCGCCTTGAAGATTCACTCTTACGCGAGAATTTTATCCAGCGTGTTTATATTTACTGGCGCTGGAAAAAGCTAATGGAAGAGCCTGTCTGCTTTAATGATTTAACCGAATTTCATGCACGGCATAAATATATTTTCATGAGTCACGACCAGACACTGGCTCGGGAATTGGGAACCTGGCTGGCTGAAAATCATAAGACGGAAATCTCCACAGTAACCTCGCAATATCTCTCTAAAATGATGATCCTGCTAAAGCATATCGCCACGCGACGAAACCACGTAAACACATTGCAGCATATCCAGGGATACCTGAAAAAACACTTAACCGCCGATGACAAGTTGGAACTGACTACAAACATTCACCAGTACCGGAAAGGGCTATTGCCGCTTGTCGTTCCGATAACGCTGCTACGTCATCATTTCAGGCATAACCCGAACAGCTACATTAGCGATTCATATTATATGCAACCACATCCTGCAGAACTGATGTTGCTGAATAGTCTGTGAAAGTCATCCACGTCGATGACCATATGCAGCGGCAGTATAGCTACCAGCTGACGGAGCCCGAAGGCAGTAATTTCGGTGCCGACTTCAGGCCCGAACTGACCCCGGCCGAGATGTTGGAACTGGGTGTTTTCGGCGGGAAATATTTAACCGATTGCCGGAAGGAATTTCCAAAGCACTGGTATGCCAAAGCTAAGCTCAGCCCTGATACAAAGGATATTAGTCTGAATTACTATTTTGTAGATGCTTCACAGTCGCTGCGTGAATGGCAAAAAAAGGGTTGGATACATCCGCAAGATCCGCGAGGCTGGTTTCAGTGGTACTGCCGATATTTTCTGGGCAGGCGCACGTCATCCGAAGATGCTCGGCAAATAAAGCGCTGGAGAGCATTTTCACGCCATGTCGGGGCGATTAGGAAATATTGCGAGCCTGGAGATTGGAGTTGTCGAAAAAAACAACGCCAGGCACTTTTACACTGGGCATACGATTCCAGAGTTTTATGATGGGACTAATTTCGAGATTAGGGTGTAATCTGGATTAATGCCAGAGGTTCTCTATAACCTTTTAACAGGACCTCAGATTCATGTGGATTGTAGTCCCGAAGAATGTTTTCAACGGCGGGGTCTTCGGCAAATTCTCGCGACATGGTGATATCACCAGCCTTACCCTGACCTTCGAGTCGGGCCGCTAGATTAACCGTTTTGCCATAGTAATCCAGGCGATCGTTGAGGTTCACTGAAATACTACTTCCAGAGTTAATACCGATTCTAATGCTGATCGGGTCACTCGAGATCTCGTTCTTGAATCGCCCAATCGATCGCTGCATATCTATCGAAGCCAGTAATGCGGTATCAGGTGCCAGGAAAGCGGCATGAATGCCATCGCCAACAGTTTTTACAATAGCTCCGTTGTGCTTGCGAACTATCTCACCCAGTATTGCATAGTGCTCACGCACCAGCCTATAAGCCAGGGCATCACCGAGAGTTGCAAAAAGTCTCGCCGATTCGACTAGATCGGTGAAAACAAATGAGATATTGCGAATAGTAATTTCATCGCCCGCGCGAAGTACCTGGTCTGAAAACAGATCACGGAAGGCTTGTATGGTGGTGACTCGCTCGGCTGTTAATACTTCTGCAAGCCAACTGCGCTCTTCAATTACAAAGCTACGTTGATATGGACCGTTATTTTGCAGAACGATATGTCCTTCGGGTGAGTCTTCGCCCAACGACAACTGATTCTCGACAATCTTGATCTCTGGAATTTTGCCGGAGTCATGGACAAAGTCGAGTTCATCACCGAATTCCAGTGTTCGAATGCGATATTCCCCGGGATGCAAGCTTGCTGGCAAGATCCTGGACTCTCCCGCATCTAGCGTGCACTGACCTTTGATATGTGGGGTAAAACCCGGTCCGGAGCGACAGTAATAACCGTACTCCACCGGCCGAAGCCAGGAGCTGGGGCTAAAACTGAGTTCGACATTGCTTGCAAAATTTGCCTCGTAGTCGATGTTACAGGCATCGCAATGCACCTTTTCCGGTAGTTCACTGATGTTGGTGGTTTTAGCCTTTGAAGTACGACACCGGGGGCACAATACATCCCAGCGTGATTCTAGTAATCCCGCGCGAACCGATTGCAGAAACAACTCAATAGCAAGCCTGGGTTCAACTTGCCAGCGGCGGGCCAGTGCCAGGGGGCGCATCGACCAGAGATCGACCTCCTGATTTCCAACGATGTACTCGATTAGCCTGTCTGTCAGTCCATGTCCGTAGTCGGTTTGCTCAATAGCATGCCCAATTTTTTCGGCTCGCTCTCTTGCGGGCGCCGATAACTTAAACTGTGTTTCAAACAGATCCTTTGACTCAGCGCTGATCAATTGGTCGGCAACATCCAGTAACTGTCGGACCTTTTCTCCGAAAGGTCTTACCAAAAGACGCGCGAGAACAAACCCAACCAGGTTTCTGGGCTTAAAACTGATTTCTATACTGAGACCGCTACGCGTGCCTTTGTCTGCAATTTCGGCGCGAGTAGCCATGCTGACAAAAGGACCATTGTGAAACAATCGCTCCTGCTCAAACCAGAGTTCTGCTATCCAGTTCGCAGGGGGCTCTTCCCAGGAAAGATCGATTACCGCAATATTGCCTTCTCCTATTACCTTCACGGTACCGTCGGGCTGCAACTGTTCCGTCACCTGGTACTTGGGAAATCCCGCGGCTTCGCCCCAGCGAGGTGTGTCGGAAACGACCGACCAAAGCTTGCCTTTTGGGTGATTGAAATCAAAATCATAAGTTTTGCTGATTTCTTTCATACTTTTTGAATAACCAATGTGACCTGTCCAACTTCAATACCCCATTTAAACATAGTGGATTCATTGAGTAGTACTCGGTCAGAAACCAGGTACATTCGGTCGTCGATATGCAGGTCCAGAGTATCTTCACCATAGGGAATTCGCAGCACGTAATCGAGGAAAAGGCTATTGCCGGCAATCTCGAGAGTAGAGTTTCCAATAACATCGTTTGCACTAGCGATATATTTCCCCGACTCATCCTTGATCAGTTTCCAAATACGCCTCTGTTCGCTGCCATCGTCAAACTTGAACAACTCATCGAGGGTTCCCACACCATCTTTCCAGGAGGCGTCGATGCTGGCATTAAAATATTGAGTAACCCGCCCACTACGATTCTTTATTATCCCGTGAGCGCTAAGTGAACCATTGAAGAAATCTTCCACTGCCAGGACAGGCTTGTTTTCAGCATATTCACTAACAGGGACGTCGGAACAGGCCGTGAGCATGCCCAGGCCCAACGAGAAAATGGATACCATTACCAGGATTTTCATGATTATTTGGCCCCCATCAGTTTTTCAAGCGCGTCGCCGACAACATGATCAAACGATTGATCCGCGGCTGCGCTCTGCATGGCAGGAATCGCAACCAGGACGATCATAACGACCACGCGAGATTTACATTTTTGTATTCGATTCATCGATAATACCTTTGGGAGAGATAGATACCTGCCGGAAACAGCGTCGACCACCCGGCCGCCATGACCACCAGCGAAGTTAGAATGGGCGTACCAAAATAAGCATCGCTCAACTCGCTACCAATCCAGTAACTGGCCGGCCCCAGCACGGCTGCAAAAACAGCTGCAATCCATAAGTAGCGGCTTAACCAGGAAAGCGCATGCATGAAAGTTGTTGCGAATAGTACCCACAGACAAATCAACCAGATGGGAATGCCTGGCAGGCCGGCATTCGCGTAATAGACCATACCGCTATGCGTCATCAGAATATCCCAGAGACTGCCAACCACAGCCACGATGGCGATAAGTTGCCATTCAGATTTTTTTTCGAGCACATACCTGTGATGAATGAGCAGCGCTATGGCCGTATATACAAGTGCGTATAAATTTCCGCCAACAACGCAAACTATCCAACCGGCCTGAAAAATAGCCAGGTTTAATATTTTCTTTTTCATTACCGGATGAACGGAACTGTTTTACTGAAATCGTTTTTGCCGCCACTCTGGCTTGGCAAAAAGCATTTGTGATGTACCAATTACGCGCTCTTCAAACGCGCCCTGGCAATAGCAGAAGTAAAAATCCCACATGCGTATGAAGACATCATCGAAGCCCTGGGCTTTGACCTCATCCAGCCTGGACAGGAAGCGCTGGCGCCAGACTTCAAGAGTTTTTGCATAGTCCTCACCCATTTCTTCCATACCGATCATTTGCATATCGGTATACTTTCTGATTGACGACATGACTACTTCGTGTCCCGGTAGAGAACCACCGGGGAAAATGTAGCGCTGAATAAAATCAACCGAATTACGCGCATAGCGATAACGTTGATCCGGTACAGTGATGGCCTGGATCAACATTAGTCCGTCAGGCTTTAACAAAGATGCACATCCACTGAAGTACTGTTTGTAGAACTCGTGCCCGACAGCTTCGACCATTTCGATTGATACCAGCTTGTCGTAGCTTCCCTCGAGATTACGATAATCTTCAAAAATGACGGTAACCAGGTCTTCGAGCCCGGCCTCCAGGACGCGTTTGCAGGCAGCTTCATACTGTTCTTTTGAAATCGTCGTGGTTGTTACCCGGCAGCCATAAGTCCTGGCCGCGTAAAGCGCCATACCACCCCAGCCAGTACCAATTTCGAGCAAGTGATCAGATGCCTGCAGATCCAGTTTCCGGCAAATGACATCAAGCTTGTAAATCGCGGCCTCGTCTAATCCTATCTCTGCGCGTGGAAACATCGCAGCCGAGTACATCATTTCCGGATCGAGAAACAGCGCGAAAAACTCGTTACTCAAATCGTAATGGGCAGAAATATTTTTCCTGGCCTTGCTGGCCGTATTACGATTGAACCAGTGATAGGCCTTATCGAGCAAACGATGCACCAGGGGCTTTGAGTCGTCCATAACATTTAAAAAATCGATATTCACTGACATCAGCCGGATCAGATCGACCAGGTTGGGAGAAGACCATTTGCCGAGCATAAAAGCTTCAGCAGCCCCTATCGACCCACCAAACGCAATGTCTCTATAGGCACTGTGGTCGTGGATTACGATTTTGGCACTGATATCGTTTTGTGCCTCCTTTTTGCCGTAACTTCTCAGTTCGGATCCATCTCCAATCAGTAGAAGTCCACGGGGTAGTTTTTGAAGGTGCTTATCCAGTTGGGCCTGCGCAATATATTCCAGGAAGCCCGGCTGGTTGTTTACTGCGAATTCTGATTGATTTAAATATGTCATAACTTCAGTCTTTAGCTATTTAATTGTCGATTGTTGTTTGTCAGACCATTCCAGATATTTCGGATGGTTATGGAGCGGGACCTTTTTAATCCCCAGTTTGAGCGCCTGCCAGTAAATCGATATCAGCACCTTTGCCGTCATCCATGGGTGTTCGACTAGAATCCCTGCAAGGCTACCGCCAGTGATTTCGCGTCTTTTAAGTGCCAGGGTCGCATCCAGGTGTCGTTTGCCTTCGTATTCGGTCTCAAGGTTCAGGCTCAATATCTTCGACGGGTTGTTACTCGACCATCGGTAGGTCATATCCATTGGATTGAACGGTGATACATGCATCGCCTTCTGAAAACTTATTCGCTGGATTCGACTATCTGGATCACATTTCAAGACATAACTTTTTCGTTCCTTCCACGGCGTGTTGGTAACTTCGGAAACGATGGTTGTCAGATTTTCATTTTCGTCAAAACAGTAGTAACAGGTGATCGGATTCATGTTGAAGCCAAAATACCTGAGGTTGGCTAGCATCCGTATCGGCCCGGTATGTCTTTCGCCGGTTTCCTGGAAAATCCGGTTTCGTACTGCTTCGTCCAGGGGAATACGCGAATCTCCGAGAAAGTCGCTGCGTTCGAAGCGAGCGGGGCGCCAGGGTTTCTCCGACCACCAGGGTGATAGTTTCATTACGGCCTCTAGTTCACCCAGGTCGAGGTACATCATGAAGACCTGGTAACTGAACTCGTGCGCCCGTGGATAGAAGCGACGATGCCTTAACTGACCCTTGTAAATCGCGCTATGCACGGACGGATACCTCGGCTGACACCAGGCGGTTTGGTAAGAGCTGCTGGTCGGGCAAACGGTTGATGGAGGTCGCCACCTGACGTGCGCTAACCACGCCGTCTTCATGAAATCCGTTCCCCAGCCAGGCGCCTGCAAACCAGGTGTTGTTGTTACCGTTGATCTGCTCAATACGCCTGGTCGCCGCCACCGAATCGAGTGAAAAAACCGGGTGGCTGTAGTTGAAGCGGTCGATTATTTTTGCTGGGGAAATCGACTTGGTGGCATTCAAGGTAACGCAGAAGGTCGTATTCGATTCGATTCCCTGCAAGATGTTCATATCATAGGTAAGTATTGCGCGTTCCTGAAACCTATCCTGCAACAGGTAATTCCAGCTTGACCATGCTGCCCGTTTACGCGGTAACAGGCCTTCATCGGTGTGCAGTACTACCTCGTTCTCCTGATAAGGTATTGCCTTGAGGGCGCTGCGCTCCGCCAGTGATGCATCACCAAGCAGGGCCAGGGCCTGATCACTGTGACAGGCCAGTACCACGTGGTCAAAATCCATAACTCGGCCATCAGCCATAATTAATTCGACCGAGTCACCCAGGCGACGAATACGCTTGATATTGGCGCCAGTAAAAATTGAATTCCTGAAACTTTCTGTTAGCGGACCGAGATAACTTCTCGAACCACCCTGAATCACGCGCCACTGCGGACGATCATTTACGCTGAGCAACCCGTGGTTTTTAAAGAACTGCACGAAGAAACGCAACGGAAAGTCGATCATACGCTCGGTCGACGCCGACCATATCGCACAACCCATCGGCAATATGTATTGGTATACGAATGCCTCGCCGTAGTTGTTTGCTCGTAGGTATTCTCCCAGTGTCGTTGATTGGGATATACCACCGCTTTCGAGATCACGAATTGCCTCGCGGTTGAACCTAAGGATATCCTTAATCATCTTGTAAAAGGATGGTCGAAGCAAGTTACGTCGTTGCGCAAACATTGCGTTCAGGTTGTTTCCACCGTACTCGAGACCAGTGCTTTCGCAGCGCACACTGAAACTCATCTCCGTCGGGCGGGATTCGACTCCCAAATTGTTCATGAGCTCTATGAAGTTGGGATAAGTCCAGTCGTTAAAAACGATAAACCCGGTATCGATTGCAAGCTGACGTCCTTGATAATCGACATCGACTGTCGCGGTGTGTCCGCCGATCTTGTTGGCGACTTCAAAGACGCTCACCTGGTGATGCCGGCTTAAGTAATAGGCGGTGGACAGACCGGAAATTCCTGCTCCTATAATCGCTATCTTCATTGTTCAATATCCTGACTGCTTGGTGTGTTGGGCTCTGATTTGCTGATATCCCGGGAAACTAATTTCTGCCAGGCCTGGGGCATCAATCTGGATATCAGTAGCAGTGCCCGGAGCCTTTTCGGAAAGCTGTAGTTTCGAGGTCTTGATTCAATTTGATTAACGATTCGTTGAGCGGCATCGTCTACGTCCATTAAAAAGGGCATGTCAAAATCATTTTCACGGGTTAGTGGCGTATCCACAAATCCGGGATTAACCACGCTAACGTCGATATTCTCGGGAGCCAGGTCGATACGCAGGCTATCGAAGAAGTACTGCAAAGCTGCCTTGGAGGCGCCGTAAGCTTCGGCTTTTGGGAATGGTGCGTTGGTCACCTGAGATGCCACTGCGACAATATGTGGTCGAGGTAAGCTGCTCTGTCGAAGCAGGGGTAATGCAATTTGCAAACAGTTCAGTGTGCCAAAATAATTGACCTCCATTACCCGACGGATCGTTGACCAGTCGGGATTCGGGAACTCGAGATATTCACAGCTCCCAGCATTCAATATAACCTGGTCGAGGCATGTAAAATCGGTCGATATTTTTAACCGGGCCGAATTCATACTGTCTTCATCCGTGATATCGCAGGGTAGAGCCAGGATGTTCGGGCTGAGTTTCTCGAGTGATACAAGTGCTTTTTTATTTCGTGCACTTGCTATCACCCGATGCCCTTTCGCCGCAAGCGCCAGAGCCATGCTTCGCCCTAGACCACTGCTTGCCCCGGTAACCCAGATGGCCTTGCCTTCATTACCCCTGACTGTTTTTACCTGGGACATGGCTCTAGCTAGCCAACCGTAGTCTGAGCCAACGAGTCACGTTACCTAGCACTGGCAGTCGTTCATACAACATCGCTCCCATGTCATAGAAATCCTCATGAAATTCGATCTTGTCAGTCCAGCGGAGGTGACTGACACCGCGCACATCGATTATTTCGTTGCCGAGCCTGGGGTGCCTGAAATGCATGATCCATTTTAGATAGGCCGAATGATCGTCAACCACCTGGTCGAGGAACTCAAATCGGCAAACGATCAAATCTGCGCACAGTGTGTTGAAGTAATCTTCAAGTGTTACCAGCCCGTGAAGTTCGTGCACCGGGTCCCTGAAAAGAATGTTGTCGGCGTAGAAATTGCCAAGTTGACTCCAGTCAGCTTTCTTCAGGTCCTTAAAGTTGGACTTAAAGCTTTCCAATAGATCGTTGTTCATCGTCATTTCGATTTTGTAAGTTGTATTTAGGGTCTTATACGGAGTAAAGCCGTTTTTGGATCAATCCTGTGATCCAACAGCAGTTCCGATGCGTATAATGCCTAACTATCAATTTCGATCACACTTATGAATAGGCCAATGGCGCAAGAAAAATCATCCACGGAGCTAAAAGAAAAGCACAGGGACTGTATAGAACGCGTCGCGAACCAGCGAGACAAAGCTGCCTTCTCTGTACTGTTCGATCACTATGCTCCATTAATTCGGGCCTACAGCCTGGCGAGAGAGCCCGCTGCTGACCTGTTAGCTGACGAACTGGCACAGGAAGTAATGATCAGGATCTGGTTAAAGGCGGCTAGTTATAACTCGCAGCTTTCGAATATTAATACCTGGATTTTCACGCTCGCAAGAAACTGTCGTATCGATTACCTCAGACGAAATGGTCGATTTGTTAGCGACATCGACCCCACTGAAATATTTAATGATATGGAAGACGAGGGTCCTGGCCCGTTTCAGCTAGTACATCAAAATCGCCTGGAAGAAAACATAAAAGCGGCACTCGAAAAATTGCCGCGAGAGCAATCTGAGATCCTGATCAAGGTTTACCTGGAAGGAAAAACTCAACAACAGGCCAGCGAGGAGTTAAAGCTTCCCCTGGGGACGGTTAAATCCCGGGTACGTTTGGCAGTGAAGAAACTTAAAGTTCTGGTAGCGAGGTAACAATGGATATTATCGAAAATCATCCCGGCGACGAGCTTCTGGCATCTTATTCGGCCGCTAGCCTGCCGCTTAGCCAGGCCTTGTGTATTTCGGTTCATCTTGATCATTGCGATGAGTGCACTCAAAAACTACGGCGCCTGAACCATGTGGGCAGTGAGCTAATGCAACAACTAAAGCCTTCGCCACCCTCGCCTGGTTTGAAAGAAAAACTGCTTGATCAGCTCGATACGCTCCCCGTTGATGTCGAAACGGCCAGGTACAACCCTGGCAGCACATCAGTACCTCGCTGCCTTCATCAGTTCATCAAGACTGGTTACCAGGAAATACCCTGGAATCGAATTTCACCGGATATTCAAAACTATGAGCTGTGCAGAGATCAGAATAATGCCAAGGTGGAACTGTTGCGAATCAAGCCCGGTGGCACTTCAGGTACTCATACCCACATGGGGGATGAATATACCGTTATCCTCGAAGGCAGTTTTTCCGACGAGGCTGGTTTGTACCACCAGGGCGATTTCCTGGTGAGGAATAAGAGACATCGACACACCCCGGTTGCGACCCAGGACAGGGAATGTATTTGTCTCGCGGTTACCGAGGGCCCGATTCAGCTTACTGGTTTTTTCAGCCGATTACTTAATCCATTTATTCGTCGCGGCTATGCCTAAAGTCGAAGCCAGAAAGCTTGTTGTGCTGAATGCACCACAAGTGGTGAAACAAAACCTTTTTAAACCATCTTACACTGCGTCATTGTTCGTCAAAGCGTTGTCGCAACTCAATCCTGGCCAGACTGGAAAATTTTGGGCTTACGATGGAGAGATTATCCCATGGTAAATAGAAATAGAAATAAGGAGCTAATATGAAACTAATCGTATCCCTGATCGCCATATTGCAATTACTGTTTAGCAGCAACGTCTATGCTGACTGCCAACCCCTGCTAGATTTCGAGACCACGAAGCTTCGCTCTGCCGACAAGGTCAATTTTTGCGGCGCCTACAAAAACAAGGTTCTCCTGGTAGTAAACACCGCCAGCCACTGTGGATTTACGCCACAATTCAAAGGCCTCGAATCTCTTTACAATAAATATCGTGACCAGGGTTTCGAAATTGTTGGTTTTCCTTCTAACGATTTTTTCCAGGAGGCAAGCGATGAGAACAAGACGGCCGAAGTGTGCTACATCAATTACGGGGTCACCTTTACCATGGTCTCTCCGAGTGCGGTTCGTGGCAGTGATGCCAACACATTGTTCAGGCTTTTAGCCCAGCAAACCGGCAGTGCCCCGAGTTGGAACTTCAACAAGTATCTTATTCAACGGGATGGTAAAACAGTCACGCATTACGGTTCCAGAGTTACACCGAAGAACAGCAAGCTCGAGCAGGACATTGTGCAGTCCCTTAAGATGTAGGTGAATTTGTAACGACCGACAAAATTATCAATGGCTGGGCCCGCCTGGACTGAATCCGTCCTGCGATCAAACCAGGCCCGATCGAGATCGAGTTATTACTGGTGGGGCATTTTGCTCAGCGGATTTATTTTTCTTTGCCGGTGATCCTAAATGTGGTCCGTTGCGTAAGTAATATAATGTTCTAAAAGGTTGTCCAGGCATGACACTAGCAACAAGTATTCAGACAATGAGCAAACCCTTACGTGTCAGCGAAGCGACAATCAATATCAGTAATCTTCGCTTGCGTACTTTCATCGGTTTCAACCCGGAAGAGAAATCCAAGCAACAGGATGTGATCATAAACCTGGAGCTCCGTTATTGTGCCGACTCGGCTTTTTCGAGTGATATGGAGGAAGATGCCTTGAATTATAAGATCATTACCAAGCGTATGATTCACTATGTTGAATCTGGTCGTTTCCAATTGCTCGAAAAACTGGCTGCAGACCTGCTGGCCATCGCCACTGAATCCGAACGAGTCAATTTTGCGGAAATCAGAGTCGACAAGCCACATGCGTTACGCTTTGCTGACTCTGTGTCAGTTACCCTAAACGCATCGCGCCTCTAGGCGGTCAAGAGTGAACAACTCCGTTTCCCCGATTGTCATCACCGGAGGTGCCCAGACGCTCGGCCTCGCAGTTGCGTTAGCATTGCATCAGACAAATTACCCAGTGGTCATCACTTAAAAGTAAACAACAGGAACTATCATGAACACAAACTGTGCACACTCGCCCATTGAGATCTCCGCTCCCTTTTCAATTGAAGCTAACCTGGTACGCCATGCACTGCTCGAACGTGGCCTCGAAACGCCTTTATCGCAACATCAATTTGAGCGTGATGACAAATACCAACGAATCAAGGAATCTTTTACCGATATCGCCAGAACCTTAGGACTCGATTTAAATGACGATAGCCTTTGCGAGACGCCACACCGGATTGCTAAAATGTACGTCGACGAAATTTTTTCAGGCCTCGACTACACTAATTTTCCGAAAATAACCGTCATCGATAACAAGATGGGTGTCGAAGAGATGGTCAAGGTTAGCAGCATCAGTCTGACCAGCACCTGTGAACACCACTTTGTTACGATCGATGGCACCGCCAGGGTCGGTTATATCCCGAAAGACAAAATTATCGGCCTTTCGAAGATTAATCGTATTGTCCGATTCTTCGCTCAACGCCCCCAGGTACAGGAAAGACTAACTCAGCAGATATTGGTAGCACTACAAACCCTGGTGCAAACCGATGACGTCGCAATCAGCATCGACGCGACACATTTTTGCGTGAAATCAAGAGGCGTTATGGACGCAAATTCGCGCACTCAAACCACGGCATTAGGTGGAAACTTCAAAGCCCAGCATAAAACACGTGCCGAGTTCCTCGCCTGAGTGATCGTGAAAGCTCAAACCATCAACCCGCAGGAAGTTGCCTATTATGATCGGCTGGCCGATCAATGGTGGGATAATCGAGGGATATTCTGGCCATTGCATCGTCTGAACGAATTGCGGGCAGGGTTCTTGAAAAGAAAACTTTGTTCCCATTTTGGCAGGTGTCCCGAAAATGACAGCCCACTGGCAGGCCTTAGTATCATTGATATTGGTTGTGGTGGAGGTATTTTGTCGGAATCGATGGCAGCCCTTGGCGCCAGTGTTCATGGTATCGATGTTGTTGAGAAAAATATTAGAGTGGCCAAGAAACATAGCCAGCAAAACTGCTTATCAATCCATTACGAATTGATCGATGTCGAAGAACTGAACAAGCGTCACCTGAAATACGATGTCGTGCTTAACATGGAGGTAGTCGAGCATGTAGACGCACTCCCCGTGTTTGTAAAAGCCTGTACACAACTGGTGGCGAGAGATGGCATCATGTTTATAGCTACCATAAACCGGAATCTCTTGTCCTGGTTGTTTGCGATTGTTGGAGCAGAATATATTCTGGGCTGGTTACCCAAAGGGACACACTCATGGCACAAATTTGTGCGGCCTAAAGAGCTTGAAAGCCTACTTTCAGCTAATGGCCTAAGGGTTACGTCAGGTGCAGGAGTAAGGATCAATCCCATCACCCGAAACTTCAGCATAAGTAAGCGACTCCAGGTGAACTACATGCTATCCGCTGTTATCAATGCTGCTGATCGCTAGAGATTGAATGCTAAACTCTGGCCAGGCAACAGGCCCAACAAAGTCGAAAATTGGCTAACTCATTGTTTAAAATAGTGCCCGGGGGAATCAAATGGTTCCTTCTTTGGCACCGACATGAGGGTCTTCAGTTGTTAGTAGCTGAAAACCATTATCATTAACTGGTTGGACTTGACCCTGCCGATTGAGGATGTACTGCCTGTGGCATTTAAAAGCATCGTATTTGCGATTTGTCTATGTCTGGTGACTAGATTCCTTGTTGCAGCCGAAAGTAATGATCAAAACAGGGGCGAGCTTCGAGACAGGGTAGAACCGAAGGGTTGGCTTTATGGTTTTGGACTCGGAATCAATGGTGAAATTTACAAGGGATATGACCGGAGGGTTATTCCATTACCCTTGATTGGTTACCGTGGGGACAGGCTTCTGGTTCTGGGCCCGTTTGCCAACTACGAACTGTTTGAAGCCGGTAATTTTGATTTTACAATAAACATCGCGCCGAGATTTGCTGGATTCGATGAGGGGGACAGTATTTTCTTCACGGGTATGGCGAAAAGAAAGTCCTCACTCGACATGGGGCTAGGCCTGGTTTACGAAAATGATAACTGGAAGTTCCAATCCAGGGCTATGTATGACATTTTGGGGCGTTCGGATGGCTATGAGGTGACCGCACAGGTGGGCAAGGTTTTTCGGCAAGGCCCATTATTTATCGAACCTACCATTGGTGTTAGCTATATGGACGACAGTATGGTGGATTATTACTACGGTGTAAGGGATAACGAAGCTAATGCGGTTCGACCTGCCTACCAGGGAAATGATGTGTTGAATACGACGCTTGGCATATCGTTTGCCACGCCAATATTATTCGGTGGATTCACCAGGGCGGGTATTGAATACACCTGGTTTGACTCGGGTATTACGGATAGCCCGCTGGTTAACGACGATTCTAGTTTGGGTGTATTCATCGCCTACTCGAAGTTTTTCAAGTAACTGATTCCGCAATTAAATTTCAGAGAGTAACAGAGAGAGTAACAGGGTCAGGTCTTTGATTTATGTTCTTTAACATAATTTTGTTTTACGCTATCGACGGTCCCGGTGAGCTCTGTCAAGAAACCGCTCAAACAAATCCACGACGACCTCCAGCACACCATTCAGAGCGTGATCGCCGCTGATCAGGTGGAGTGTGCAGTCGACCTCCCTGGCATATCTAATCGAATGTTCTGCAGGAATGACATCGTCGGACCAGCCGTGCACAATTTCGATGTGCGACGATCGCGAGTGATACTCCTGCTTTCCCCAGCCCGGTATGTACAACGCCGGGGCCATCAGAAAAACTGCCTTCGCGTTGACAGACTCGGACGCTACCAGGGAAACATACCCACCCATACTCGAGCCTACCAACACGAAACCGGCCTCTTCCCTGGCCAACACTTCGAGGAGACGTTCGACGCGCAGATCGGGATCCATCGTATCCGTGTAGTCGACAC
>JBGUEB010000037.1:0-18283 GCA_041821565.1 Gammaproteobacteria bacterium
GATCCTGCTGGTCATCCTCGCCACCGTGATCGTCAGCGAGTGGGTTTCGGCGAAGATCCGACACGCTATTATTTAGAATTGATCGAGGTTTTGCAGGATGGGTACAACCCATCAAAAAAAATCACGCAAACATCATAACGCTCACAATACCAGGATGATGGGTTGCACCAATCCTACACGCTCAATTGTATCCCAGCTCGGATTCGACATCAGTCAGCGATTCATCGATGACATTCAGGGCAAAGTCCATGTCCTCGCGTGTTGTCACGAGTGAGGGTGTAAAGGTCAACACATTACCCATCGTGGTCTTGAAACTAAGCCCTCGCGAAAGCGCCTGGTAAAGTACCATATCAGCAGCATCGTTAGCCTGCTCGCGAGTATCCCGATCTTTTACCAACTCGGCGCCAAACAGGAACCCTCGGCCACGCACATCGCCAATCAGGGGGTGCCGGTCCATCATCTCGGTTAAACGTTCGAGTGCATAGCTGCCAACCGATGCTGCATTTTCCACCAGGCCTTCTTCTTCGATGATTTGAATAGTGGTTAGCGCTGCACGCGTGGTAACCGGATTTTTCTCATGGGTGTAATGACCGTAAGCATAATTTTGCGCGACATCGAGTTCCGGTTTACAGATCACGCTGGCGACAGGCAGAATGCCGCCGCCCAGGCTTTTACCAATCACCAGGATATCGGGTATTACGTTGTCATGTTCGCAGGCGAACATCTTACCGGTCTTGCCGAGACCGGTTGGTATTTCATCGAAGATTAACAATGTACCATGTGCATCGCAGGCTTCTCGTACCTGCTGCCAGAACCCAGGCGGTGCTATGTACGGAACCGCACGATTAGGCTCAGCGATAACGGCACCAACATCGCCTTCCTTATCTAGTACGTAGCGTATTTGACTGGCACATAATTCGGCACTACCCTCGCGCACGCCCCAGGCATTTCGGTAATCGCCAAATGGCGGTACATGTTCGGTACCCGGCAACAGGGGTCCTACCGGGCCACCACGAAACATTTCCTCGCCACCGACACTCGATGCGCCGAAACCAGCCCCATGAAAGGCGTCCCAGAAGGAGATCGTTTTGAATCGACCGGTGACAACCCGCGCCATTTTCAACGCGATTTCAATTGCATCCGAGCCACCCGTGGTAAACAGGGTTTTTGATAAACTACCCGGCGTAATCTGCGCCAGCTTTTCGGCGAGTTCGGCTGCCACATCACAGGCATAGCGACGTGGCGCAAAGGATAGTTCCCGCATCTGTTTCGTAATCGCTTCGACTAAACGGGGATGACCATAACCAATGTGATGGACGTTATTACCATGGAAATCCATGTATCGCTTACCAGCATGATCTTCGATCCAGATACCTTCTGCTTTGCGGATCGTATTCAGACAGGGCGTAGAAACCGACTGGTGTAAAAAATACTGTTCATCGCGATCCAGTATTTCGCGAGCCTCGTCGTTAATATGTGCCGCCTGCCAGTCCTGCCGCCGCGGAGAACTATTAACATCTCCTTCCGCGCCCTGTGGTGAAAGTTTAGACTTCACAGTTGTTAATTTACCCATTTTAGTACTCGGTTGGTCCAGATTAATCCTGTTATTGGTATTGGGCCCGTCGGCCTGTACCTATCATACAATGCTAAATGAGTATTTTGAATTCGTCGATGCGGCAGTGACCTCGCGTGGCGGCGAATCTTGTGAATAAACCGGCCTTATTGCTGGTCTACGAGACGATTCTGTAAATCATAAAATTGCAGTATCGAGTAGTGGTAAAAATCCGAACAGCGCCTATTATTAATGCCGGGGAAGGATTTTGTCCAACTGGGAGGCTTAAAGCTACTTCGGTCGGATGAGCATTGGTTTATATAAAACCGATAACAGAGTTGAGTTCTAAAATATGACAGCAGGCAATAAATATAAGAATACTTACCTGGGGACGCTGGCATTTATTGCCATTTTGATCTCCGTTTCAATCATTATCATCGACTATATAGCGGCCGAAGAATCGCGTATGATCGAAGTTAATGATATCGGCGGGGGTCAACGAATGCTCTCCGAAAGAGTCGTTCACCTGCTTCTCGAATACGCGGTGGAAACCGATGCGGCCGCTCGTGATGATATCGTCGAACTGCTCAATCTCTCTTTGGTAGCATTCGATCGAACCCATAACCTGTTGATCAGGGGCCACCTGTCCAACGGTCAGCACGTTATTTTCTCCGACAATATTGACGATATCTTTTTTGGCGCACCCGAGTACCTGGATAAAAAAGCCCGTATATTTATCTACAATACGCGTGAGGTTCTGGATCGTGAGTGGTCACCGGCATTAATATCCAATTACTACTTAAAACAATTACGAGAGGCTGCGAAACAGGATTTACACAGCAGCATGGAAGTCCTGGCAGCGCAATATACGAAAAACAGCAAGATCAGGATATCCCGATTAAGAATGGTAGTTGCCGGCCTGCTTGGCAGCATAGTAATAGCGGTTTTTGGAGTTGGTGTTTTTGTATTTATTCCAATGTTCCGGCGTATCGAAAATCAGGAACAGGAATTACACAAAAAGGCATATATTGATCCTCTGACAAATTGTCATAACCGCCGCAGCTTTCTTACCAATGCCGGCACCGCTTTTGAACGTAGTCGGCGTTATGACCATACCTTTGCAGTCCTGTACATCGATATCGATCATTTCAAGTCCATTAACGATACCCATGGACATGCGGTCGGTGACGAGGCGATAAAACAGATGACTCGACTCTGCGAGGAAAATATTCGGGATTCAGATATCCTCGGCCGCCTCGGTGGCGACGAGTTTGGAATAATTCTGCAGGAATGTGGTTTGGACTATGCTACTCAGACTGCCGAAAAACTGCGCTCCTGCGTGTCCGATCATATTATTCCAGGTGATACTACGGCCATCAGGATTAGCATTAGCATTGGTGCCGTCACCATTATAGCAAGTGATGACGATGCATTCGATATCCTCAAACGTGCCGATAAAAACCTCTACGAGGCCAAGCAAATGGGACGCAATCTGGTCATCGCCGCCTGACGCATAAAATCGCCCGGTCTGGAATACCGATTTATGTTACGACACGACCTCGAACAAAGCGGCTGCGCCCATACCACCACCAACACACATAGAAACAACCACGTGCTTTGCACCCCGGCGTTTTGCTTCGATCAGAATATGTCCAGTCTGGCGGGCTCCGGTCATACCGTAGGGATGCCCGATTGAAATCGCGCCACCGTTTACGTTGAATATTTCATTGTCGATCCCAAGCTGGTCACGACAGTAGATTGTCTGGCAGGCAAACGCCTCATTGATTTCCCAAAGATCTATATCGTCCATCGACATCCCTGTACGCGCGAGTAATTTTGGAATCGCATAAATCGGACCCAGGCCCATCTCTTCGGGTTCGTTACCGGCCACCGCCATACCGCGATAAATACCGAGAGGCTCCAGCCCTCTTTTCTCGGCCATTTTCAGCTCCATTACCACGCATGCCGACGCGCCGTCAGAGAGCTGACTCGCATTACCGGCAGTAATGCTGCCGCCATCGACCACCGGATTCAGATTAGCCAACCCCTCGAGCGTGGATTGCGGTCGATTTCCCTCGTCTTTAGATAGCGTTACATCGGCGTAGCTAATCTCCCCGGTTTCTTTGTCTTTAATTGCGCGGGTCGCCGAGATCGGCACGATCTCATCGTCAAACTTCCCCGCCTCCTGTCCTGCCGCGGTACGCATTTGCGATTGCAGTGCGTATTCATCCTGCGCCTGGCGCGAAATTGCAAATTTGTTAACGATATTTTCTGCGGTTAAAAGCATCGGCATGTAGGCGTGTTCGGCATGCCTGATAACATTCGGGTCCTTTTCATCCGTGACCCATTGCATGTATTGGTTTTGCACCGCGGAAATATTGTCCTGGCCCCCGGCGACGACAATATCCATACCATCGACAATGATTTGTTTGGCTGCAGTTGCAATCGCCATTAAGCCCGAAGAGCACTGACGGTCTATAGTCTGTGCCGATACCGAACAGGGCAATCCGGCTGCAAGAGACGATAAGCGGCCGATATTCATGCCCGCGGTTCCGCCAGTTAGCACCGCGCCTATGATGACATCGTCAATTTCAACTGCCTCGACACCCGAACGCTCGACCGCGTGTTGAATCGCGTGCGCCATCATCGTCGGCGACTTGATATTGTTGAGCGAACCGCGGAAGGCCATTCCGATGGGTGTACGTGCGGTGGATACTATGGCGGCGTCTTTCATCTTGATTCCTTAAAATATGATTAATGTGAATTTATCTGGAGGGTACATAATCGGACAGCTTGACGCCATCCCTGACCAGGGTTTCGAGCAACTGCGCAGGCTTAAACCACATGTTTCCGTAGTCTCCTAGCTGCTCCTGATACTGTTTCATGCCAGCCAGCACTGAATCGAGTCCTATTTCATCGCCGTAATGCAATGGGCCGCCGCGCCAGGCCGGGAAACCGTAACCATTTACCCAGATCAGGTCGCAATCCCCTGCCCGGTAGGCAATGCCTTCATCGAGTATCTGGATACCCTCGTTGATTAACGGATACAGGCAGCGTTCCAGGATTTCCTGGTCCGATAGTTGCCGGCGTTTAATGTTAAGTTCACTGGCCAGTTCTTCACAGAGCTTTACCACTTCGGGATCACTGGTCTTTTCGCGGCCTTCATAAAAATAACTGCCGCGCCCCGTTTTCTGACCATAGCGACCGAGTTCGTAAAGCCTGTCCTGGATCGCCTGGTAACCCGGGTCCTGGGAAAATTCCTCACGGCGTGAATCTCGTATGCGATAGCTGACATCGATGCCCGCCAGGTCAGCTACCGACACTATACCCATCGCCATGCCAAATTCGGTGAGGACCGTGTCGATCTGTTCAGGGCTTGCGCCCTCGAGCAACAATCTCGATCCTTCTCGAAAATAAGGTTCGAACATGCGATTGCCGACAAAACCAAAGCAGACGCCGACAACCACGGGTAGCTTGCGAATGCGTTTGGCAAATTTTATCGTGCTCTGTAGTACGTCTGCAGCAGTCGCTTCACCACGCACTATTTCGAGCAAGCGCATGATATTGGCGGGGCTAAAAAAATGCAGCCCGATCACGTCTTGCGGTCGCGAAGTCACCTTTGCGATTGCATCGAGATCGAGCGTCGAGGTGTTCGATGCCAGGATCGCGCCCGTTTTACAGACCTCATCCAGCCGTGTAAAAACCGTTTGCTTGATCGACATATCTTCAAATACCGCCTCTATCACCAGATCAGCATCACTCAGCCCTGCAAAATCCAGCGTGCCGGTAACGGCAGCTTTCAGCGATTCCGATTTCTCCTGATCGATGCGCCCTTTTTCTACCGAACGATCATAATGCCTGGAGATATTGGCGAGGCCACGATCGAGCACCTCTTCGCTGGTTTCCAGCAGCGTGACCGGCAGGCCCGCATCGAGGCAGGCAATCGTGATGCCGGTACCCATGGTGCCCGCACCGATAACAGCGACCGAATTGATCTCGCGTGTCGTAGTATCGCGCGCGACACCCGGTATCTTTTGCGCTTCTCGCTCGGCGAAAAAAAGATGCGTCATGCCTCGCGCCTGGGGTGTATCGAGTAATTCCAGGAAAGCCTTTTTATCCTGCTCCAGACCTTGCTCTAATGGCAGTTGGGTGGATAACTCAATCGACTTCAAACAATACCCGGGGGCTAGCTGGCCAGCGGATTTAGCTGCAATCTGATCCCTGACTATGGTGAAAAAATCATCATCCACCTGGCCGATATCAACTTGCATGTCGCTGCAATGCCGCCTCGGTGCGTCATTTGCCAATAATTCCCGGCAATAGGTCAGTGCTGCGCCAGGGAAATCCACATCGTCGCTTGCCACTCGATCGACCAGGCCAACCGATTCAGCCTTCGTCGCAGTGATCGGGTTGCCAGACAGGATCATGTCGGTAGCCACTTGCAAACCCGCAAGGCGTGGTAGTCGTTGCGTGCCACCCGCGCCAGGAAACAGGCCCAGTTTAATTTCGGGTAATCCCAGCTTTGCCGCTTCACGTGCGATTCGATAATCGCAGGCCATGGTCAACTCGAGCCCGCCACCCATGGCAAATCCATTGATCGCCGCTATTACCAGTTTGGGGGCATTATCTATCGCGTCAATCAGTGCATTTAAATCGGGTGCCTGCCATAGCTTACCAGTCTTGAACTCCTCGATATCGGCACCACCGCAGAACAAGGATAGACTTGATTCAATTATCACAGCATCAATACTGCTGTTTTCGAAAGACTGGTGTAAAGCCTTCAGCAGTGAGGTCCGCAGCTCCAGCCCTAAAGCATTAACCGACGGCGAACTCATCGTAATGACAGCGATGTTGTTAAAGGATTGAATGTTAATCATTGATGTTGGTCCAGCGAAATAAATAAACTGTCTCCCAAATTGTACCGAATTTTATCCGAGATGTAGCTATAATGGCCGCCCGTACCAGTGGTGGTTATAGGGTGAAGGCGATTGGTGAATATTTTGGACTGCACTATTCGTGAGTGATTCGCGTAATTAAAATTTGAAAATAAAGCAGGAAACAAGATCTGACCACTATGGTACTTCCTTCTGAAATCTTTTATACCCCTTAATTGTTGCTTAACGTCAGGATCAAATGCGTATGTCCCGGTCTCGTAAAACAGGTTTATTTTTCGTAGTTATCAGTATCCTGATTTCTATCACGTATCATATTCTGTTGAACTATGTCGATCGACAACTTGAGACTCGCTCTCACGAAAATACAAATAATGAATGTAAAAAAGTATGGGCAACAAGAGGTCTGATTGATGAAAATGAGACTGACGTGCTTAATGCTCAGAATTCGATAGCAAGTGTGAGGAACGCATTCGCTCATGGTGCTGTTGGTACAGAAATCGATCATTTTTATGATATTGAATTGAAAAAATTTTTTGTATCACATGATCGGCCTTACAAATTGAAAGATGGGGAGTTACTTACCCTGGAGAAATTTTTTAATGCAGTCGGAAATGGTTCTGAATATTTCTGGCTGGACTTTAAAAAAATCCGTCATTTAACGGAAGATGAAATGCAAGATGTAGTCGTAAGACTAAATGATATTACTCAATACCCTGGATTAAGGCAGCGTATTTATATTGAAAGTGCAAATCCCCATAATTTGTCGATTTTAAAACGTGCAGGCTTTAATACAATCTTCGATACACACCCAGAACCTGAAAGCTTTCTATTAACTACATTAATGATCAATCTCTATAAGATTGTATATTATTTTGGTGATTATACTGTTATGGCAATGAAATACGGTGATATAGATGACCCGGTTTATGGCCCAAAGGCAAAAGCAGCTTTGGGTAATATACCTGTTTTTATATATCATATTCCTGACGAGCCAGCACTAATACAAGAGCTTTCCAGGTCCCCAGCTGTCAGGGTGATCATGTTAAATGACCATACTATAAACCGCTATAAAACCAATACATGTAATAGCTGATCCATACAATCAAGTGCAATTCCTTTAGTTGGACCTGGTTTTTACGCAAAATAATCCTAACCCGATTGTTTAACTTTAGGAATTGCACCTACTGGCAGCGCTAAGCGGTATTGTTCCCGTAGATCACCCGCATGACCTTCTTGTCCATCTTGCCGACGCTGGTTTTCGGCAAGTTATCGACAAATTCAATTCGTTCCGGTATCGCCCATTTCGATAATCGGCCTTTATCGACCTGCTCTCGAATCGCATCCTGAATCTGGTTAACTGATAGCTTCGACGCGGCCGCCCGCACGATTACCAGCATCGGTCTTTCACCCCATTGCTGATCGGGGATTCCAAAGGCGGCGACCTCGCCGACCCCGTCGCAACGCGAGACGATGTCTTCGAGTTCGAGTGATGAAATCCATTCGCCGCCAGACTTGATGACATCCTTGATGCGGTCTGTGATCTGCAGCGATCCATGCTTGTCGATGTAGCCGACATCGCCGGTATGCAGGTATCCACCCTGCCAGAGGACCTCGGATCCCTGCACATTACCGGTATAACCCTGGGTTAACCAGGGCGTGCGCACTACCACTTCTCCGCTTGATTCACCATCGTGCGCTATCTCGTTCATATCGGCATCAACTACCCGAAGATCAACCATCACCATCGGCTGCCCGGTCTTACAGCGCCGCGCCAGGCTTTCTTCCTCCAGGCTAACCTCGTGTATACCCGACATATCGGCAATAGCCAGGACGGGACAGGTTTCCGACAGGCCATAACCAGCAAAAGCGTTGATGCCACGCTCTGCCGCTTGTTTCGCCATGCCTCGCGGAAAGGCCGAACCGCCGATAACAACTTTCCAGTTCGATAAATCTATCGCATTGGCCTCCGGGGCGGTCAGTAACATATGCAATATGGTCGGGACACAGTGTGAAAAGGTTACGCCCTCGCGTTCGATCAGGTTAAGCAAAACCGCGGGTTCATAGCGTCCGGGGTATACCTGTTTGACACCCATCAGGGTAGCGGCATAGGGCATACCCCAGCCGTGCACATGAAACATCGGCGTAATCGGCATATACACATCACCGCGGTGGAAACGACTGCTGGTATCGCCAGTTCCCAGACCAGCCATAAGACCCAGGGTGTGCAATACCAGTTGCCGATGACTGTAAAAAACGCCCTTGGGGTCGCCAGTGGTGCCGGTCGTGTAGAAGGTGGTAGCAGGCAGGTTTTCATCGAAATCTTTAAACTCAAATTCCGCGTTCGCTGCCGCGAGCATGGCTTCATATTCGATTACACAGGGTTTAGCCAGTTCGGGTTCTGAACCATCGCGCAGGAATACCAGTTTTGCTGGTTTTTCAAACCGATGCTGGATTTGCTCGATGATGGGCAAAAAGTCGGCGTGCACGAGGATGACATCATCTTGCGCGTGATTAATCGTGTAAAGAATCTGTTCGGGCGACAGGCGAATGTTGATTGTGTGCAACACGGCACCCATCATCGGTACCGCAAAAAAACATTCCAGGTAACGATGATTATCCCAGTCCATCACTGCGACCGTATCACCCTCGTCAACACCCAGGGCCGCGAGTCCGCCGGCAAGCTGGCCTATACGCGAGTGCAGGGTTCGATAGTCATAGCGCATGGTATCTGCGCTGACAATTTCCTGATCCGGATTGCAGGCTAGTGGCGTATGTAGAAGGTGTTTTATCAGTAGCGGGTAGCTATAAGCTGAAGCAGCATGTGTTTCGATCATTTTTCGATTCCTGGTCTACTTTCACAGGGAACCAATATTATCAGTCATTTACTCCCAGGCAAATAATGGTTGCTCGAAATGGGCTACGCGTGTGTTTTTACCCAGTATTGCTACCTCTCTAAACTGGTACGCGATTGCCGCCGTGGGTGCGGCAAACCAGTCATTACCGAGTGGCATTTTTATGACTGGATAGTCACTTTCAGGGATTGATTCCAGAATCGGAGAATCCCTACGCAATAACTCGCTAATCGGTATGCGATGAATCGAGTCGACTTCGTCAGGGTTGGCTATCAAATTGAGCTGTGAACCACCCCAGACCACAAAAGGCGTAATCACAAAACCCGATCGCGTCGCATAATCGTCGAGCTGCCCCAAAACACTTTGCTGGTCCAGCTTTAGACCGACTTCCTCATCTAACTCCCTCAAAACTGCCTGCTGCGGCGTTTCACCCGCGTCGATGCGTCCGCCGGGAAATGCGCGCTGTCCAGCGTGATTCTTCAGTTTTGCAGCGCGGATGGTGAGAATAAATGCAGCCAGACCAGCTCCGGTCTCGTGAAAGGGAATTTCCCCGAAATCAGCATTTGAGTTGCAGTTAGTTATAGTGATAGCGACCGCAGCATGTTTTTTATTGGTTGCGTCGATGCGCCGTAGATCGAGCTTGGCCAGGTTCGCAGAAATGTGATCGCGCAATCGACTACTAAAACTTAACTGGGAGTCCACTATTGATATCGATGGCAGGGAATCGCCAGATAGATTTATGCAGATTCCGGGCGAGCCAATGGCACCGCCAGGTAAACACCAAATTCTTCACCAATATCACAACTGACACGGGCGTGTACCCTGCCCTGTCGATCCTGAAATCTCTGGTAGTCTTCTACCGGGAAAATGCCCTCGTGCCAGATTCCGGGATGAATATAAAGCCCCTTGCTGCCATCACACCAGAACGCAATCACCTTGTCCGGAGTCAGATCATCACCGGGTAAGGCGACCGGCACAACGAAAGGTTTTTTATCCATCGGATAAAACATCTGGCCACCATCGGGATGGTAATTCAAATGCCACAGTAAAACCTGGTCGCGCGGCACTGTTTGGCGCTCTGATGATGCGACCTGCGGATCGGTCGACCAGCCCAGCACATAGTGCCCATCGACCGCCTCGTTAGACCCCATTAAGACATCGCCCTTCCATTCGCCGTGAAATATACCCTCGACAAAGCCACCCTCGTTGCCCGTATCCGCATCCACAGGACGCCAGTCCTGTGCCGGCCATGTGACTATTTCTATCTCGAGGTTCTCGGGGTCATCGACCAGGCAGCCGTATCCCTTAACAGATTGTTCGGTTGCCTCTATCAATGGTACCCCAACTAGTTCAAGCGTTGGTTTTTCGTTTGCTTCGAAAATATAATTCGGGGCTGGCTGATTCATAATTCTTCTCTTAAATACATTGAAATGTTAAAAAATGGTTTGATCATCGATACTCAGGCCAGGATCGAATGGTCGGTTCGGCTGGCGCTTCCGGTACCGGTGTTTTAAAGGTCGCCTTAACTGATTCCGGTACCGGTTGCCATACTGGCCGCTCAGCCACGCTCGCCAAATAATCGATCGAATCGTCAACCATCCGGTGCGCGAGGACTCGCATTTTTTCCCAGTCTTGCGGGTCCAGAGTTTCGTAGGGTTCGTCGCCTTTCATGATGGTGTATTATGGCTTTATCCAATATCTAGATTCAATTAATTTCTCGGCAGCTTTTCATTTGATTCGAACAGGATAAAGAAACCTAATCAGGTCTGAATAGTTTATAATCGCCTGCCGGAGAACCTGGAGTAAAGCCATGTCAAAAAATACCGTAACGATTACTGATAACCGCAACGGCGCACAGGCAGAATTTGACATTCTCGATCCGGTTATAGGAAATTCAACCATCGATGTGCGCCAGCTCACGGCTAAACTCGGGCTTTTTACCTACGATCCTGGATTCCAGGCCACCGCAAGCTGTAAGAGTGATATTACTTATATCGACGGCGACGCCGGAATTCTGCGATATCGCGGCTATCCGATTGAGCAGCTGGCTGAGCATAGTAACTATATGGAAGTCAGCCATTTATTGATGTATGGCGAACTCCCTTCTAACCAGGAATACAAAAATTTTGTAAATTCGATTACCAACCACACCCTGGTACACGAAGGCCTGATGCAATTTATCAATGGTTTTCACAATGATGCACATCCCATGGCGATCATGGTCGGTGTCGTCGGCGCACTTTCTGCTTTTTATCACGACTCGCTTGACATCACCAACCCTGAACACCGCGATTTGTCAGCGCATCGGTTACTCGCGAAAATGCCGACCATCGCGGCGCTTAGTTACCGCCACGCCAATGGTTTACCGCCCATCTATCCAAGAAACGATCTGGGTTATATCGAAAATTTTCTCAACATGATGTTTGCATTTCCAACCGTAGAACGCCCGATCAGCAAGATAGCGGTGCGTGCAATGGAACTGGTATTCATTCTGCACGCGGATCACGAGCAGAACGCGAGCACGTCAACAGTAAGACTATCGAGCAGTTCGGGCGCCAATCCATACGCCTGTATTGCTGCCGGAATTGCCTCACTCTGGGGACCGGCACACGGCGGCGCCAACGAGGCCGTGATCCGTATGCTGGATGAGATTCGCGATCCGGCTGAAATTTCAAAATATGTCAATCGAGCCAAAGACAAAGATGATAATTACCGGCTCATGGGTTTTGGTCACCGAATCTATAAAAATCATGACCCGAGAGCGACTATTATTCGCAAGGCCTGCAATGAACTGCTCGATGAACTGGAAACGATCAATCAACCCATGTTTGAGATAGCCAAGGAACTGGAACGCATTGCTCTCGAAGATGAATACTTTATCGAACGCAACCTGTATCCCAATGTAGATTTTTATTCAGGCATCATTCTCAAGGCACTAGACATGCCGCTCAACATGTTTACCGTGGTATTCGCGATGGCCCGTACCGCTGGATGGATATCCCAATGGGAAGAAATGATGAACGACCAGGAACAGCGTATCGGTCGCCCGCGCCAGCTTTACATGGGATACGAAAAACGTGACTATGTTGACATCGGCAAGCGTGGCTGATCAATCGCCAGGTCTGAAACCCGCTGCTTCAAAATAAACTGCTACATCCCCGGAGCGCCAGAATCCGTATTTTTGCATCACCCACTGGAACAGTTCCGAATCGAGCTGGCGATCTAGCCAGCTTCGCACCCGCGCATATTCACTGCGTTCAAACCATTTCGGCTCTACACCGGCGAATTGCCGAACAAAGGGCATGATGGCCACATCACTAATAGTTTGCCGCTCTGTCGTCAACCAGGAATGCTTTTCGAGTCTGGCCTCGATCAATCCGAGAAACGGCTCGGCCCGGTTGCGATGTTCGAGCAGGCTCAATTGCGGATGCCGATCGGCGTATTTATATGCGTCCAGCAGCGGCTTGAATACTTCATCGTTGTGCCTGATCAGGTCTGCCGATTCAGCATCATGCGATTGCCACTGTTCAGGATCGGATATAGAAAGCGCCCAGTACATGATATCGAGACTTTCATCGAACAGGACTCCATCACCAGTAAGCAGCACCGGTACGGTTGCCCTGGCTGATAAACGCATAAACTCCGGGGGCTTATCGCTGAGTTTAACCTCGCGTAGTTCGACCCGGATTCCCGCATAAGCCAAAGCCATGCGTGCACGAATGGCGTAGGGACAACGCCGAAACGAATACAGGCAATGTTCGTTCACTGACAGCTTCCACAGTTTTTATTGTTGCTATTTTTTATTGGGCGGGTTCGATAAACTATCATGCTCACGATTACCTGATTTTCTGTTAAAAATTGGGGATTCCTTACTTCACGGAACTAGATATTTTCGACTACACTCTACTGGTTAACATAGAATTTTAGAATTATGCATATGTTAGATCAAATCGACACCTCTATTGACAGGTTTCAGACTGAAATCGATAACGCTATAGCGGCGATCGAGAAAATTATACTCGGCAAGCCCCATCAGATTCGACTCGCGGTTTGTTGCCTGTTTGCACGCGGTCATTGTCTGATCGAAGATCTGCCCGGAGTCGGCAAAACCACTCTATCACAAACGATAGCTCATGTTTTCGGACTGGCCTATAATCGAATCCAGTTTACGAGTGATTTATTGCCGGCCGATATTCTCGGCGTCTCAATTTTCGACCCTGAAAAGCATCAGTTTATTTTTCATCCCGGCCCCGTATTTGCCCATTTTGTACTTGCCGATGAAATCAATCGCGCTACCCCGAAAACCCAGAGCGCATTACTCGAGGCGATGGAAGAAAGACAAATAACGGTTGAAGGAACCACGCGGGAATTAAAAGAACCCTTTTTTGTCATCGGCACGCAAAACCCACTAGATCAATCTGGCACCTTCCCGTTGCCAGAGTCACAACTCGATCGTTTTATGATGAAAATAAAACTCGGCTATCCCGATGCAGAAGCCGAAAGTGTATTACTGGCCGGGGGTAACCCACGTGACAAAATGCACCAGGTTAGTTCAGTTATTGACATTAACCGTCTACTCGAAATCCAGCAGTTAGCCAACAATGTTCATTGTTCCCGACCACTGTTGCACTATGTGCAGGAACTGATCCATGCCACTCGTGATCCCGGTTTGTTTGTTTACGGCATCTCGCCTCGTGCCGGACTCGCGGTCGTTCAGGCAGGTAAAGCCTGGGCTTTAATGAATGGCAGGGCACATGTCGAGCCCCAGGATATAAAAGCCGTGTTTCCATCGGTATCAGGGCATCGACTGACACCAATGGATCAACGCAGCAAGTCGACCGAAGAGCTGATCGAAACCCTGCTGGATTCCATTCCTATTTCCTGAGCCATGGCTCTTATTTCACCGGTAATGCCGAGCTCGATTCGCCGCCGAATCGACGACTGGATTTCCACTCGCAACCCGCCGAGCCCGGGCGCCATACGCCTGGAATCCCGGCGCCTGTACATATTGCCGACCCGTTTTGGCTACCTTTTCGGTGCCATGCTATTTTTTTTATTCCTGGCTGCTATCAACTATCAGAACAGCATGGCCTTTGTGTTAACTTTCATGTTAACTGCGATGGCCATTATCAGCCTCTGGCAAACCCATAAAAACCTGCTCGGCCTGAGCGTTAGCCTGAAAACACCAAGGCCTGTGTTTAACGGTGAGAGCAGCGAGTTTGTTTTTAGCTTCAGCCATGCGAATAATGCTTATCGATACGCAATCGGTGTTCAGTATGCCAACCAGCCGCCGACATATTTAACCCTTAAGCCTGGAGCAACCGCGGAAGCCAGCCTGAAAATCCCAAGCCATAAACGAGGCCAGTTCAAGCCCAGGGGTCTGCAGGTATTTACCCGATATCCTACCGGATTATTTCATGCATGGGGCTGGCTCCAATTTGACCTGCCCGTGTTAATTTATCCAAAACCGATCTTCGATGTGGCATTGCAGCAGACCATGGTGGCGCAACACGATGGGCGCACATCAACCAGTACCATTGAAGGCGATGACTTTGCCGGGCTGCGTGAGCATCGGGTCGGCGAATCCTTAAGACATATTTCCTGGAAAGCCTACGCGCAGGGAAAAGGCCTGCTTACCAAGACCTTCCAGGGTCACGCCAGGCCAACCTTATGGATTGACTGGTGGAAAATTCCGGATGGATCGACCGAGTCCAAACTATCTTACATGACTGCCCTGGTATTCCTCGCCGAAAACGAAAATCAGAATTACGGGGTTAAACTACCTGGCCAGATAATCGAACAGCAAACCGGGACAGCCCACCGGCAGGAATGCCTGTACGCTATTGCCACTTTTAGACAGGCAGATTTCAACCAGGATTTTGATCCCGATGAAAGATAGCAGGCCCCGGAATAAGACCCCGGAGATTTCTAGTTCAAATCTCCCGATTCGCGATATTCCGAAGGAAGTCGCGAGTCGCTCGGGAATTTTTGCAGTCTGTTTTTGTTTCCTCTTTTCGATTGCTCCCCATTTTTCCAATTTGCCATTATGGGTGAGCGGAATAGTAATCGCGACTCTTTGCTGGCGAATCCTTGAAAATCTTGGCCATCTAAAGCCATTGGCGAAATGGCTGCTGGCAACCATGGTGGTATTTGGAGGCCTGAGTGTATTTGCCGAGTTCTGGACAGTGGTTGGTCGGGATGCTGGCCTGGCCCTGTTGACGGTGATGACTTCGTTCAAGTTCCTTGAGTGTCGCAGGCATCGAGATTTACTCATCCTCGTGTTTTTATGTTATTTCCTTATCGCTACCCATTTTCTATTTTCACAGAGTATCCTGACCGCGTCATTAATGTTCATCACCTTGATCGTCATTACGGCCACGCTGATTACTATCAACCAGAGAGACGACAATGTGTCAATTCTCAGTCGCCTTAAAATAAGTGGTCGCATAGTAGCCATGTCGATTCCGTTAATGCTGATCCTGTTTGTCCTGGTGCCGCGTATCCCTGGTCCCCTCTGGGGAATAACCGATGAGCAAAGAGGTGGCGTCACTGGTCTCAGCGATACTATGTCTCCGGGTAAGATTAGCAATTTAATCCGCAGCAACGAAGTTGCTTTCCGGGTCGATTTCAGGGGCCTGGTACCAGCACAGAGTAAGCTTTACTGGCGGGGCCCGGTGATGTCCATGTTCAATGGTAATAGCTGGTACCAGTCGAGACGACAGCGGATTAACAGTTTTAATATCGAAGTATACGATGAAGAAGTAGAGTACACGGTCACCCTCGAACCGAATGGCGAACACTGGTTACTGGCGCTCGATATTCCAACCCAGTTGGTCGAGGGCAGCCTCATGACGGCTGATTTTCAACTCACCAGCCAGAAAGAAATTAACGACCTGCGACGCTACACGATGAAGTCACGACTGGGTTATCGGGTCGGCAAGAACGAACGAAAAGATTACCTGGACCTGACCAGTAAATTCCCTCGCAACAATAATAAAAGAACTATTGCCCTGGGCCAGGAGCTATCCCAACGTTATCAGAATCCAGAAGATATAGTGCAGCATGTATTAACCATGTTTAGCAAAGAAGGCTATGTCTACACCCTGCGACCGCCGCTACTTAAGGATAATGAGGTCGATCGATTTTTATTCGACAGTAAACGTGGATTTTGCGAAAACTATGCGGGTAGTTTTGCTTTACTGATGCGCGCCGCAGGTATCCCCGCTCGCATTGTCGCCGGTTACCAGGGTGGCGAATACAACGAGGTCGGCAACTACTTGATCGTGCGACAGTCCGATGCCCACGCCTGGACCGAGGTCTGGTTAGAAAACCTGGGCTGGGTTCGAGTCGACCCGACGGCTGCGGTATCACCGAGTCGAATTGAACAGGGCCTGGACATTGCCCTGCCCGGGGAAACTTCGAGATTCCGTATTAAAAATGGCAACCCGTTATTTGGTAACCTGTTGTATAGCTGGGACAGCTTGCAACACGACTGGAATGACTGGGTACTAAACTACAACCAGCGCAAGCAAGGCGATTTCCTGCGCGATCTCAATATCGGTATCGATGACTGGGGCGACATGGTATTCGCGATGATGTTTATGCTGCTACTGGTGACCGGTAGCTACTGGCTGGTTAGCTACTATCGTGAACGTCCTGCTAAACCAGAGCCCTATGAAGTCTATTTTAAAAAGCTATTGAAAAAACTAAAAAAGCTCGGCCACGAGAAAAAGCCTGCAGAAGATAGCAGGGAGTTTTTGCGGCGTGTCGAGTCTAGCGGCTTCGAACAAAAAACCCAGCTAGCCAAAATCATAGAATTGTACAACCTGATCAAATACGGGGCGGCCAGGCAGAACACACTGGCACTCAATAACCTGCGTTTAATGGTGAATTCGATTAAGGTCTGGGGTGCTCGTTAGTTTCCTGGTTACAATTGGGCCTCCATCATTGTGCTTGTTTTCTTGCAGTAGAAAGCGCGGGCAAGACCAGCATCAGGCAGGCGAGAATGAATTTAAGCGCTAATCCCAAATATGCCATGAATTATCTCCTTATTAATAGCCTCGATAGTTGAGTGTTAGAACAACGGTCTGTCCAGTAGTTACCCCTATCTATCGGTGTGCCAGCCAGGAGACAACTGCAACTGATATTAGCAAACAACAAGACCTGCCCTGTTTTCTCGGAAGCCTCATAAAATGGAGAGCCTGCCCCGCGAAGCGCTTTGGGTACCATGCCGATCCGAAATTGGAAAACAGCACTCAGTCGGTTTATGATTGAATTTGAAGACCGTTTAAAGGATTACATCTAAACATGGTAGTTACACAGAAATATTTACAGGGTTTTAAAAACAGAACAATCCACTTTACCGCTACTGTATGCAAGGTCATGGTAACCGGTTTGATAGTCTTACTCATTCCGCAGACTGTTATCGCCGAATCGTCTTCCGAGAATTGGGGTGCTTTTGTCGCCGGTGGTTTCAGCACCCTTGCGATTCACGAACTCGGCCATATGGCAGTGGCCAGCTACCATGATATAAATTTCGAATACGATGGCGTCACCATCGTCTATCCCGACGCTGATCTTACCGATAGTGAGCAACTCAGGATCGCGTCAGCAGGATTCCAGTTCCAGTGGATCGCTTCGGAAATTGCTTTTGGAGTACTCTCGCGTGATAAACAATTAACACCCCGGTCAAAAAGTTTCACGCGCGGCATCATTGCCGGTCAGATTGCCATCACAGTTGCCTATATGACCTTTTTGAAAAACCATCCCGATGGTGATATACAAGGTATGTCTAACGCGAGCGGCTTATCGAACGACGAATTGGCGCTGCTGGTAGCAATTCCCGCAGCCCTTGATAGTTGGCGATTGTTTGCTAAAAACGTACCAGGCTGGGTGCCAAAGCTATCGATAGCTTACAAGGGCATAGGAATTGCCGCGATCTGGACGTTCTGATCAAAAAGTCGAGGAGTTGTGCGGAATTGAAT
>JBGUEB010000038.1:0-18044 GCA_041821565.1 Gammaproteobacteria bacterium
TGGCGATTCCCGCTTCGAAGCCCTTGGCCGGGTTAACCTGGTTAATGGCACGTAGAATCGGAATACCAAGACCCGGTGCCGCCACCATCGAGGCAATTACCACCATGGAAAGCGATAGCATAATGGTTTGGGTAAGCCCCGCCATGATATTGGGTATCGCTGAGGGAATCTCGACTTTCCATAAAAGTTGTTTCTTGGTTGCTCCAAAGCTTTCCGCCGCTTCAATTATTGGAGCGGGAGTGGAGGAAATTCCCAGATAGGTCAGCCGAATCGGCGCTGGTACCACAAAAATTACGGTGGCCACAACACCCGGCACAGGGCCTAGTCCAAACAGCGTTAGTGCCGGTATCAGGTAAACAAAGGTCGGGATGGTTTGCATCATATCCAAAACAGGGCGGATAGAAACCCAGAGTCTCGGACGGTGTGCGGCCGCGACACCAACAGGAACTCCGATTAGTACACAAAGCACCGTTGCCCAGATCACCAGGGAGAGTGTTTCCATGGTATCTTCCCAGTACCCCAGGTTGATGATCAACAACATGGAAACAACAATGAATAATGAAATTTTCCAGGATCGATGTAGCCAATAGGCCGCGGCTGCTATCAGCGCGATCATACCGAAAGCCGGAATGGCGAGCAGAACCCATGATGTCAAATCAAAGACAAATTCGAGTGCGATGGTAAATCCATCAAAAAGCCAGAACAGGTATTCGTTTAAATAATCTACAAAATCAGCCAACCATCTACCTATTGGTATCTTGTTACTTTCCAGCCATTCCATTTTTATAGCCCCCCAAAATTAGAAGTAATCTTAACCTGGATTATGCAAATAAAAAGGGGCTGGCCTGAATGAACCAGCCGCCCCCAATATCAACTATGAATCAACTACAAATCCACTATTTATTTTACATGCTTAATTTCGCCTTGACCGCGGCCATTGCATCACCACCGTCCAGCGTGGTTACACCACTTAGCCAACCATCGAGAACACCCATATTGGCTTTCAGCCAGGCAGTGGCAGCATCATTGGGCTCCTGACCATCGTCGAGAATGGCGCCCATGATCTCGTTTTCCATCGCCAGGCTAAACTGCAAGTTGGTCAGCAGTTTGCCCATGTTCGGGCAATCGCCGGAATAACCTTTACGGGTATTGGTGTAAACATCGGCCCCGCCAAAATTCGGACCGAAGAAGTCGTCGCCACCTGAAAGATAGGTTAGCTCGAAGTTGGCATTCATCGGATGCGGCGCCCAACCGAGAAAAACCACCATCTTGCCACGTTTTTCAGCACGGGCTACCTGCGACAGCATGCCCTGTTCAGAGCTTTCAACCACTTCAAAGCCTTTCAAGCCGAAAGAGTCACTTGAAATCATATCAAGGATAATACGATTACCGTCATTGCCTGGCTCGATACCGTAAATTTCACCCTTCAGATCGCTTTTGAATTTAGCAATATCGGCAAAGTCCTTCAGACCGGCATCAGCCGCTTTCTTGTTGACAGCGAGGGTATATTTAGCTCCTGTCAGATTAGCCGGCTTGATAACTTCGACGGTACCGGCATCACGATAAGGGCCAAGATCACCTTCCATGGTAGGCATCCAGTTGCCGAGAAAAACATCGATGTCGCCGGTCTCCATACTTTTGTAAGTTACCGGAACCGCAAGTACTTTAACGTCTGGCTCATAACCCAGGGCTTCCAGTACCACGCTCGTTGCCGCGGTTGTTGCGGTGATATCTGTCCAGCCGACATCGGACAAATTGACGGTCTTACAGCTTGCCGGATCAGCGGCGAAAGCACCGCCTGCCAGGCTAAAAAGAGCTGCACTAATTATGGCCGTACGAAATTTTGATTTTTGTTTCATGGTTTTTTAACTCCCCGGTTTTTATGTGTTGCTTATTAATATATCGACATAGAAGTGGAACCCGTAATCTGGGCAGCTCGCTTAGGAGTTATTTTCCACTACATCAGACGTTGTCTGCGAGCCTGACGGATTCATCATAGACCCGATCAGGGGTTACCTTCAAGTTCCGATGTTCCCATTTACGCAAGAATATCTCGAATTGTCTCACTGCCGACAGGTTTTCAGCCTGAAACCTAAGACATTAAAGCGTCATCGTTACCGATCCATCCTCACCAACCTGAACATTGCTGCAATTATCTATTTGTGCCATTTGAGAAAGCGATAACTCGATCACCGGAACATTCAGATCATAGAGTCGATTCGCCACCATCACACCGACGGCGATATTGATGTCTGCCCTGGCCAGTAAAAAAGCTGCCGGTCCGCTGCCATTACGCAGGGTCTCGGCAATCGCTGCAGGCGTTCCGGCGGAACCCCGACTTTGAGAAATACAAAGTATGGATTGACCAACTCTTTGTTTATACTGCGGGTGATGAACATCGATAATTTCACCGTTGACGGGGTTGAATCCGCCCCAGAAACTAAGCGCCTCATCGAGTTTCATGGCCGCCCCGCTGGCCAGCCCGGACACCAGCACCCTGCCCTGGATCGGTTCGTTTGCAGGTTTCATGATTCAATCCAGCTATCGAGCAGTACTTCACCGGCTACTGCCGATTCTACGCATTCGCTCAGGCTACCGAGCACAACCTGCACCGGCAGCATGCCGGGTGCGTAATAGGCCCACTTGGCCGCGTTAGTCATAATCTTGCCGCGCAGACCATTCACCGCCGGTGAAAAATAGGTACAGGTATCGGTAATAATCTTTACACCGCAGCCTTCGAGCTGTTCTATCCAGCCCTGTCGAGCGGCCAACTCGTATACATGGCGGCTGGTGGTCAGGTAGAACACCAGCCCCGGAGCGATATCGCGGCCTTGCAACAACGCAACCAGCCGTTCGAATTCTGTATAGGAAAAGTGCGGTGTACCCAGTGCAATCCCCTTTAGCGGATTACTCGAATCCTGGCCGAGCTCACTCCTGGCCTGGCGTAAGTCACCCAGTCCAAACTCAATCACCTGTTCAGGTGCCTGGTTATGACAGGCAGCATCCAGTGTTGCCGCTTCCGGGGTAATGCCGACCGCATGAAATAATGGCACGCTGCCCGATGAACAACAGGCCGCGCTGATAGCCTTGAGGTCGTCTTCAGTGGTAGTTGATGGCAGCCCGCTAACTACCGGTACCCGGTGGCTACAATGGCGACCAAGCAAGTGTCCGAGTAAATGATAAAAGATATCACTCGATTTTATCTCATCGGGAATCGCCTCCATTGTCACCAGTATATTAGCTCGCCGACCCTCATCGCGATGCAGGCCGGTGTAGGGCACGCGCCCGCTAATCGCCGCGCAAACATCGAAGAAGTCGCCATATTTATTGGTGCGTGCGCCAATCACCGAGTTGTAAAAACTGACCGCGTTGGATTCGGAACCGACAATATGATCACCGGGCAGTGGACGCCCGGGTAACTGGTAGGGCGCGCAGGTCCACACCGGTTTGCATCCGAGCCGGACGTAGGCGTGCATTAACTGCCTGGCCTCGTGCATCGCGGTACTGGCATAGGGATCGCGGATACTAAGGTCGTTGAGGCTAATCAGGCCATTATTGGTCCAGGTCGGCACTGCCAGGCTGGCATCGTTTTGCACCAGGTATATGACGAAATCGAGATGCGCACGGCCACTGTAAAAACAGGAGTCGATATGCGCAAAGCTAATATCGATCAATGATTCGGCATGGTCAATTTCTGCGGCGGCGACAATAGTCTGCATCGCAAATTGCTTTGCCCTGCCCTGTTTGCCATCGAGCATGGACGCGTCGGCTGAGTCCAGTTGCAGACGGGTCATGCGATTATTACCAGTCGATTGGTTTTCGATCGCGGTAAAAGCCGCCGCTGGGTGAACCGTCGGTTGAAGTCACCAGCCAGATCGCCGTGTCTACACCCTGCTCGAGGCTGCGATCGGCATTGGCCCCACCCACACCCCGATTGCCCCCGGTAACAACGACGACTGGTTTCTCGATCATCGACTTGTCCTCTGGTTCCTCAAGCCTCAGAGTGTACTCAATTAGTGATACACTTTATACAATAACGGTTATCACCAGAGGCAAGCATGACGATCCCAAAGTTAATGCGTGCGGTTCTACTCACTGTAGGGTGGGTATAACCATCAATAATTAAGTTCGAGAATACCTGATGGCTCTAAAGCCAGGATGATGGGTTGCATCCATTCTTCGCACTATCCTTACAAGTCCAGAATAAATTTCCTTTCAAATGCTACTGCTATTTTTATCTCGAAGGGTTTAAAATACCCGGCTGAATACAAACATGTGTAATTCAGAATTTTACTGAGAATTGAAGTGCCCCAAACCGATACAGTTACCAAAAAACCTAGTCTAGTACTGCGCATCTTTGTCGTGTTGTTATTGATAGCAGCGATAGTCGGCGGCCTCGGCTACAAGAAGTTTCTGCAAATACAGGTAATGAGCGCACAGGGCAGCATTGTACCGCCGCCGATTAGCGTTACCGTTGCCGAATCAAAAGCCTCCGAATGGAATAAACAGTTAAAAGCAATCGGCACCCTAATTGCCTTCCAGGGAGTGAATATTTCCAGCGAAGTATCGGGAATTGTGAAGTCGATCAACTTCGAGTCAGGACAGGAAGTCAAAACCGGACAACTACTGGTGAAACTGGATAGTCAGTCCGAAGTAGCATCGCTGCAGTCGGCAAGGGCCCAGTATAATGTCGATCACAGCCGTTATCAGCGCTTCATACAATTAAAAGACGAAAACTTCGTCACCGGCAATGTTCTGGATGAACAGGTATCGCTGGTCGATATTTCGCGATCAAAAATAAGCATCGCCAAAGCTGCCCTGGCGAAGAAAAGCATCAACGCACCTTTTTCCGGAAAAATCGGTATTCGTCAAATTGACGTAGGTGAATACCTTGCGCCGGGCACAACGATAGTAACGCTGCAGTCGGTCGATCGCCTGTTACTCGACTTCACCCTGCCGGAAAGTAATTTCAAAGACCTTGCAGTAGGGCAGTCGGTTAACTTTGAGGTTCGCAGCTATCCGGAGCGCAGCTTTGCTGGCAAGGTCATAGCCTGGGACCCGATACTCGACGAAAATACGCGTAACGTAAGCATTCGAGCCGAAGTTGACAATAAGGAACGGTACCTGGCACCCGGCATGTTTGCCGAAATTCTGGTCGAAGGCACACAGAAAATTACTGTACAGACAGTCCCGGAAACCTCGATCTTTTACAATATTTACGGTGAGGCGGTTTATGTGCTGGAAATACCGGAAGCCACGGAAACCAATCCAACACCCGGCTACATTCTGGCTGCACGCCAGGTCGATGTTGCTTACCGGGTCGATGGGGTTGCGGGTATCAGGTCCGGCATAAAAACCGGCGATCTGGTGGTTACAGCAGGGCAGATCAAACTCTATCCGAGTCTGAGAGTAGCGATTGTCGACGACGTTCCCGAATACGAACAATCTACCCAATAAAAGCCCGTTCTCCAAAAATGATATTTAACTATTCAGCACTACGTCCATACCAATGCTAACCGATTTTTTCATTAAACGTCCCATACTGTCGCTGGTAGTTAGCGTCATGATATTGTTGCTCGGTGCACAGGCATTTTTCGGTACCCAGGTGCGCCAGTACCCTGAACTCGAGTCCTCGGTCATCACGGTCACCACCGCCTACCCGGGAGCCAGTGCCGAGTTGATTCAGGGTTTCATCAGCACCCCGATTCAGCAGGTGGTCTCGAGCACTGCCGGTATAGACTTCGTACGCTCCAGTAGTTCCAACAGTATCTCAACCGTGGAAGTGCATATGAAACTTGGCGCTGACGCTAACGACGCATTGCTGGAGGTCAGCACCAAGGTCTCGTCGATTCGCGGTCAATTGCCGGCTGAATCCGAGGATCCGATAATTGCCAAGACCGCGGCTGAGGGCTTTGCTCTTGCCTACTACGGCTTTTACAGCAATACCCTGTCCGACGTAGAAGTCACCGATTATTTATTGCGTACCATACAACCAGCCCTGTCAACCGTGAAAGGCGTTGCCGAGGCGCAAATACTGGGCGGCAAAACCTATTCGATGCGGGTCTGGATGGATCCAGTGCGGATGGCGGCACTGAAGGTCTCGGCAGCCGATATTGTAAAGGCTATCGGCGCCCAGAATTACCAGTCGGCCGCCGGTCAAACCCGCAGTGACCTGGTACAGACCAATGTCAACGCCTTAACCGATACCGGTGATCCCGAGATATTCAAACGCTTCATTATTCGCGAAGAAGGCATTAACAAGGTGCGGCTCGGTGATGTCGCCGATGTATCCCTGGGCGCAGAAAATTATGACAGCCTGGTCATGTTCGACGGCGTACCATCGATTTACATCGGTATTCTGGGTACCTCCGATGGCAATCCGCTGACCACCATTAAACTGGTTACTGCCGAGCTAGAGAAACTGGAAAAATCCTTTCCGCCTGGCTTGAAGGTCGCCATCGCATACGATTCAACCGAGTTTATCCAGGCATCGATCAACGAGGTGATACTAACCCTGGTGCAGGCATCGCTAATCGTGATCGTGGTGATTTTTCTTTTTCTAGGATCTTTCCGCTCTACCCTGGTACCACTGGTGACGATTCCACTATCGATTATCGGTGTATTATTTTTCATGCAAATGATGTCGTTTTCGATTAATTTGCTCACCCTGCTGGCAATGGTAATGGCGATAGGCATGCTCGTCGACGATGCGATTCTGGTAGTGGAAAATATTTACCGGCATGTTGGCGAGGGCTTGCGTCCGTATCAGGCGGCACTGGTGGGTGCGCGAGAAATAGCAAAACCAGTAATAGCGACAACAATTGTTATATCAGTGGTTTTCGCACCGATTGGACTACTGGGCGGGCTCACCGGTGTACTATTCAAGGAGTTTGCCTTCACCCTGGTCGGCACTATTATCATCTCGACTATCATCGCGCTTACCCTGTCGCCGATGATGTGCTCCAAAATTCTTAAACCGACAGTTGCAAACAATGCCTATGCTCGATTTATATCTGCTGTTTTCGAAAAACTGCAGAAACGTTACGAGAATTTCCTCGCCAATTCCTTAAAAACACGCCCGGCTACGGTAGTTTTCGTGGTCGCGATCCTGGCGATGTTAATCGGCATGTTCCAGTTTATCCAGAATGAACTCGCGCCCGAAGAAGACCAGGGCGTCATATTCACCTTTTCGAAAGCACCCGATCACGCCAGCCTCGATTATCTGAACAAGTACACAGTGCCCTATATCGATATTTACCGCCAGTTTGAGGACGAGTATCAGTCATCCTTCATGGCGAATGGATTTGCCGGCCCGACGGTTTCATTTTCAGGTGTGTTACTCAAACCCTGGGAAGAGCGAACCCTGTCATCAGGGGAAATGATTCCGATTATCCAGAAGCAGCTCGACCAGCAACCGGGACTGCAGAGTTTCGCCTTCAATCCGCCCTCACTGCCCGGTGCCAGCGGTAATACGCCGGTAGAGTTTATATTGAAAACCCAGGAAAGCTACGATCGTCTCTACGGTGTAGTCCAGCAGATACTCGCGCGGGCGCGGGAATCTGGTCAGTTTTACTTTATCAAGAGCGATTTCGATTTCAGTAAACCCGAAATTAAAATAACGGTAAATCGAGAACGCGCCGAGGCGATGGGCGTCTCGATGCGCGATATCGGCCAGACCCTTGGCGCCATCCTGGCCGAGGGTTACATCAGCCGATTTAGCCTGGCCGGACGCAGCTATAAGATCATCCCGCAGGCGCGCCAGGACAAACGCCAGAATGCCGATATAATCAGTCAGTATTTTGTTTATTCCGAGCGCGGTGATCAGATTAGCCTGTCGGACCTGGTCGACATTAAATATACCTCGGTGCCCGCCGAGCTGGTGCAATTTCAGCAGCAAAATGCGGCCAAGATCGACGCCGTTCCTGGTGTGCCTCTGGGTCAGGCATTACAAACCCTGCGCGAGATTTCCGAACAGGTGGCTCCCGCGGGTTATACCTTCGATTACCAGGGTCAGTCACGCCAGTTAATCCACGAAGGCTCCGCGCTGGTTATCACATTTGGATTCGCTATTGTTATCGTATTCCTGGTGCTGGCTGCTCAATACGAGAGCCTGCGTGATCCATTTATCATCCTCATCACGGTACCGCTGGCCCTGTTCGGTGCGCTGGTGCCGATGTTCCTGTGGCAGGTGTCGATGAATATTTATAGCCAGGTCGGTTTGATAACCCTGATTGGGCTGATCAGCAAGCACGGGATTCTAATCGTCGAGTTCGCCAACGAGTTTCAGATCAACGAAAAACTGGCACCGACTGAAGCCGTCATCAAGGCGGCCTCAATACGCTTACGGCCAATACTAATGACCTCGTTTTCGACCATATTCGGGATTTTGCCGCTAATAATAGCCGATGGTGCGGGAGCAGCAAGCCGACAGGCAATTGGAATCACTATCGTCTCGGGTTTTGCGATCGGTACCCTGTTTACGCTTTTTGTATTGCCGGTGTTTTATACTTATCTTGCCCATGATCGGCATTTGCAGATCGACGATGCTGCTGACGAGTTACCCGGCAGCGCGATAATCTAGGCTATTTTCATGGCAACGCGTCTGCAGCAATGGATAGATTTTCTTTATGGCCCGATATTCAAGCTTATCGGGTTTTTCTACCGAATTTACAAGACCAATCGTGATCGTGTCGCGCGCCTGACATCGCGTAAAAAAGTTGCTTCCATGCTTCAAAATGGAGCAGTCATCCTGCTGATAGCCTGGATACTAATCTGGTTTTTTGCTTCCGACGAAAGCCGCAACCGGCTCACGCAGGAAGTGCAGGAAAGCATTGGTGGTCTCGGCTCCCAGCCAAAAGAATAGCGGCATTAGAAAATGATCACGCGTCTTGCCTGCCCACTAAAAGTTATATCGAATACCTGTACTATACTATTCTAGTTATCTGAAAAATGTTCCAACCCTTCAAACCGGCTGGAACACTACTCTAGGCAACCATTCAAATAGCAGGCAGGCCCCTCATTGGATCAGCATCGAAGACTCTATTTTTCCATTTTTATCATTGTTTGCTTTTTACTGGCATTACTGTCATCTCAAAATAGCACGGTTCGTTGGCTTGATGCGAAAATGTTCGGCATCGCCAGCCATTTACTGTCTGAACAATCGACAGGGAATAATTTCCGTGTAGTACAACTCGACGAATCACGCTTACAGCAGCCCGAAGGTATCCAGGATTTTCGTAGTTTACTGCGCAAACTAAAAAATTCAGGCGCGGCCCAGGTAATCTGGCTAAGCGATAGTTTTCCGCAAATGGACTATGTGCGAAATGAAAAGAATAAAGACTGGGAAGCAACCGAGGGAGAACGTAACAAGCTGGCCTGGATGCTGGAAAACCAACACGTATTTCTAACCCAGTACACCAGCAATCCGGGTAAGCAAAACAACATCCCCTACAGCGAGTCCCTCATTTACCAGGAAGGCTGGCGGCAGTACATACCATCGGTATTCCTCCCACAGGCACAAACATTCAGGTTAACCAATACCCGTTTTCCATACCGCGTCTACCCTTTTAATCCGACACCGTCCGGCCAGCACGCGTTGATCTGGTATAACGAAAATAAAACCAGTTCCCTGCCCGATTTAAGCCTCGCGGCTTACAGCCAGATCAAAACAAAGAATAAATTGCGCTGGGGTGAAAATGGCCGCATAGAACTGGGCAACAGCCAAATCCAAACCAGTCAGGCAGGCAAGGTTTTTAATTACTTTTCCGGGCTCAGCGGGCGTCATACGGAACTCAACCCATTGTCTCTGAATAAAGCCCGTGCCAAATCAAATTCATACTTTAATAATAAAATGGTGCTCATCGGCCAGGATACCGACCGGCTGCAGGTACTGGCCAATTCACTGGCTAGTCTGCAGGCTGGTGCCACCTATTTCACACCGACGGCCAGTTGGTGGTTAATGCCTCTGCTGCTGGGGCTGGTTGTTATTTACCTGTTATGGCTTTTACCCCTGTTCAGCAGGCAAAGTGGATTATTCCTGGGTGCCTTCCTGGTGCTGGGCATCGTTTCAGCCCAACCCGTGTTACTAATACTGAAAGGAATCTGGTGGCCTTCGATCAACCTGTTGATGTTGATGTTGACCGGACAACTGTCGGCATACATTTATTTATCGGGTCAGTCTATTCTCGATAACCTGTTAGAAAAACAAAACGATGCCTGGTATGCCCTGGGGCACTACCAGTTCGAGAAAAACGATCTGGAAAAGGCCGCTACTAATCTCCTGAAATGCAATACAAACGACAAGGTACTCGATAATTTGTACGAGATTGCAGTTAAGCTTGAGCGTAAAAGAAAGTACGACCGCGCCTTCGAAATTTACTCCGAAATCAATAATCGTCAAAAAAATTACAGGGATATCAGTAAAAAGCTCGAATCCCACGACAACGTCAATTCAAAGCTCTCTAAAACAGTCGTGCAAGGTCAGTCTCAGAAAACGCTACTAATGTCACAAATGGAATTACCTGAACTTGGCAGATATACCATAGAGAAGGAATTGGGCCGAGGAGCGATGGGCGTGGTTTATCTCGGCCAAGACCCGAAAATCAACCGCAAGGTAGCAATCAAGACTCTCGACTACTCACAGTTTTCGAGCAGTGAATTAAAATCAGTGAAAGAGCGCTTTTTCCGCGAGGCCGAGGCTGCTGGTCGGCTCAGCCACAATAGTATCGTCACGGTTTACGATATGGGCGAGGAAGAAGATTTCGCCTATATCGCGATGGACTATGTCACCGGTGTACCGCTATCTAATTACGTAAAGCCCTCAAAATTACTTCCCGTGCAAGAGGTTTATCGAATAGTAGGGGAAGTCGCCGAGGCGCTGGACTACGCGCACAGGCAGAAGATTGTCCACCGCGATATCAAGCCCGGCAACATCATGTACAACCCGAGAAGTAAAGCGGTAAAGATAACCGACTTTGGCATAGCGCGCATAACCGATTCGGTAAAAACACGCACCGGTGCCTTCCTTGGCAGCCCTTCTTACATGGCGCCGGAGCAGTTAATGGGTGCGAAGGTCGATGGCCGCGCGGATATTTATTCCCTGGGTGCCAGCTTTTATCAATTGCTGACCGGAGAGTTACCGTTTAACGCCGATAACCTGGGTAACCTGGCCTATAAAATCGCCAATGAAAAACATAAAACACCAGGCGGGCTGCGATCGGATTTACCTGCCAGTGCTACACGTATAATTAACAAGGCATTACAAAAAGAGGCAAGAAGCCGATACGCAACAGGTGAGGACATGGCCAGGGCACTAAATCGCGGAATGCTTAAGAAAGCTTAAGAAAGCTTAACCCAAATACTGCACGAAGGCGGCTCTCATATTGATGAATATTTTTATAATTCAACAATTTATTGGAGAATGTTGGAATATCTGAAGATTACAGTCCCGGCTGACTTCAAAAATTCGATATTACAAGGACATACGGTGACTATTTGCTAAAAAATAATAATAATACTTGTTGACTACTGCCAAAATCCGTATATTATCCGCTCGGCTTGAAAGTAAGTCTTATATTTATGTACACCATTTCGACGTCCCTTCATTTGTACCTTGTCCTGTTTTCCATAAGTAATAGCAAAACTTCCAGCCCAACGGCCTGGTTATTAATATATTAATATTATTAACAGGCTTTATTTTTTATTAATTAAATAGGATATACATATGTCTACAACTACCGGCACCGTTAAATGGTTCAACGAATCTAAAGGCTTTGGCTTCATCGAGCAAGAATCAGGACCTGACGTATTTGCTCATTTCAGCGCTATCTCTGGCTCGGGTTTCAAAACTCTGGTCGAAGGTCAGAAAGTCGAGTTCACTGTTACCCAGGGTCAAAAAGGTCCCCAGGCAGAGAACATCACTGCGTTGTAATTGTCGGAACGTAAGTAACCCTTAGCCTCTGCTGAGGTTGACGGTTAAAAGGGTGAGACCATGTCTCGCCCTTTTTTTTGGTTTTTTAAAAATCCTGTAAGGTGGGTACAATCCATCCCACAGAATATCTTTATTTTGACTCTCGCAGGTAAGCACTTTCCAGCAATATCCATTGCCTGAACGCGGCTACTTTTGGATTACGCGCTTTTTGAGCCGAGGTCACCAGGTGAAATCTGAGTCTTACCGGTAAGCGTGTCTCAAACGGCTGCACCAGGCGACCAGATTCGATTTCACCGGCAGCCATGACACTCGAAACCAGGGCAATGCCCTGCCCCTCCAGCGCCGCTTCGATGATCATCTCGCCCTGGTTGAAGTAAATACCACGGCTGGCATCGATATCATCGATACCTGCAGTGGCAAGCCACATGGCCCAGTCTGGCCAACTGGGGTCAATATTACGGTCATCATCGTGCAACAGGGTATGATGTCGAATATCGGAAAGGTCGCCCAGGCCTTTGCCATCGGTCAGCAATTGCGGACTGCAAACCGGGATCAGGTCAAACGAAAATAGAAAAATTGACTCGAGTTCCGGATACTCACCGTCACCGAAGCGAATACCGACATCAATATCATCGCGTACAAAATCAACCAGATGCGACGACGCATCGATGCGTACATCAATCTCCGGATGGAGTGCCTGAAACTTACACAGGCGCGGAATCAGCCATTTGGAGGTAAACGAGGGCGGTGCAGTAATTGTCAGCGGTTCTTCACCCTGAGACCTGCGCACTACGTCAACCGCTTCGGTAATGCTGGAGAAACCATCGGACAATAACGGCAGGAATATCTGCCCCGCATCGGTGAGCACGATCGAGCGGTTACGCCGTTTGAACAACTTGATTTCGAGAAAATCTTCCAGACCCCGGATTTGCTGGCTAATAGCCCCAGGAGTCACGCTCAGTTCCACAGCCGCCTTGCTAAAGCTCAGATGCCGCCCTGCGCTTTCGAAGGCCCGTAACGAATTTAAGGGAGGTAGTACTGCCATAATTGATTAGTTTTTCTAAACCGAGTAATAAATTTAATCGTTTGTTTAATGTCTGTGTTAGACATATATTCTCATTGCAGCAACACAACCTTAACCTATTTAAATGAGGAAATCTAATATGAAATTTTTAAACCTGGCCGTCGCATCTATCGTTGATGCCAATACCGGAAACGGGCTCAACCATCACTTTATCAACCAGTTCGGCTCGAATCATTCTGCCCATGAGAGGCAGGCACACGAGATTCGCTCCAGATCATTTCTAGGGCTGATCGCTAAAATCAAGACCTCCGTGCAACAGTATATAGAAGATTCAAAAACAGGGGCAAGGAGACGACAGGCCCTTAAAGATCTATCACAAATGAATGACCGTTTGCTGAAGGATATTGGCCTGAATCGAGATGACCTGTATGACATAGACCACGGATCGACTAATCTCGAAGCACTGAATGCCCGACGCAACCGCAACGCTGACATGCATAAGCTGAGTCAGGTATCAACTAAGGTCAGCACCCGTGTGCGCAGCCTCGAAAGTGCCAATCATGCACAGTACGAGACCAAAAAATGTGCCTGAGTACTAAGCTTAAACCACCAACCGGGGCGTTCTTGAATTAAGAACGCCTCTTTACATCAGTTATCCAGGATTCAACTAAAAAACGCGCAATAGAATCCCTTCGTGGCAAACAAAACCCCTCACCTTCATCACCCCATTCACCAAAGTCCCTGAGTTCGTCGACGCTAAACCAGCCCGCTTCTTCAATTTCAATTCCATCGACTTGTATATCGGTCGTCACAGCACGGGCGCGGAAGCCAAGCATAATCGAAGACGGGAATGGCCAGGGCTGGGAAGCCTGGTAAGTTACCCGATCGACTTCGATTCCACATTCTTCGAATACCTCTCGTCTAACGGTTTCTTCAAGGTTTTCCAGAGGATCGACGAAGCCCGCCAGGGTAGACATCATTCGTGCCGCAAAGCGGGCGTTACGCCCTAACAGGCAAATCGGCGGACCCGAGGCTGGCCAGTGCTCAACCAGCATGATCACAGCCGGGTCAGTCCTTGGAAAAGTCATTCGCGCACAACTATTATTGCTACATAACTGCATGTGCCCGCCCTGCTGTATCTTGGTCGGACTACCGCAGGTGCCGCAATATCTACTGTGCCGGTGCCAGTACAGCAGGCCCCTGGCATAGGCCAATAGTGATGCTTCCTGAGAGCTCAGCAGCCAGCCTGCCTGGCGCAAATCGAAGAATTCATTGTCAGCCAATATGGGTTGCATCACTGTCTCATCACAATCTGATACATCCAGTGCAAACAGGGGTACACCATCATCCAGGCCGAGGAAAACTTTAGAGGTCACCTGCTCTAAAAGGCCTTCGACCTCGTCACGCGAATGGTTAATGGACACTGGAGATTTTTCCTGCGCTACTTGCCAGGACATAAGGTTGTGATCGTTTTTTAACAGCAGGATACGGCAATCCGGTCGATTCCATTGATTTTCGAGCCAGCCGGGGGTTTTTCTGAGTTCGCTGGCCCGATCGAGTTTGAGCCCGCTATAGTGAATATTTTCTGAGCCAGTCAACGGGCATCAATCCTGCAAGTCGGATAAAGCATAAACTCAAGATGGATTTTCCTTTTGATAAGCTCCAATTGCCTTCTTCAGGTCTCTATATGCCCCGCAGGGGAAGAAACATTCCTTATCGAGCACCTGCAGTCGCTCCTGAGCCTTGGCCAATTGTCCAGTTTGTAAATACAGTTCGCCGAGGTATTCGTTGGCACCGCGATGCCCGGGATCGATCTCGAGGGCCTTAAAATAATACACGAAGGCATCCGCGAACTGCCCCAGGTTTCTATGACTGTACGCAATATAGTTAAATAAATCAGGATTATCTGGCGATTTCAATAGCGCCTTTTTACTTGTATCAATGGCTTTTTGATATTGTTCATCGTCGAGTAATTCGATGATGGGGGCATACTTCGATTTATCTTTACCACCACCACCTGCCGCCAGTGCAGCGGAAAAAACTGATACCAGTATTAACACAGCGAAACTGGATTGAATCGTTATTTTTTTCATTTTATCCCTTCCTCTCATGCCTGATTTCCTGATTTGTTTAGCCTGCGATTATTCTACTGAAACGCCTAGATAACACCATCTGCGAATAAGTCCTGCAACGCATCAGCGGACAACCCCAACAGTTCACCCAGAACTTCCTGGTTATGACTACCCAGTTCAGGCCCAGGCCAACGGGTGGCACCGGGAGTTTTTTCCAGTTTCGGCAGGATTGCCGGAATCTTCAGCGGTTTCCCATTAATTTCGACCTCTTCAAACAGCTTGCGTTCGTTAAAATGTTCATCATGAATCATATCTTCAACATTGTAAATCGGTCCCGCCGGCACCCTGCTTTCATCCAGAATTCCGAGGATATGATCCGATTTGTTATTCAGGCACCAGTCTGAAAGTGCCCTGTCAATCTCGGCCTCGTGTTCGACTCGGCCCGGATTCGACGCCAGATGGGGATCCTCGGCCATTTCGGGATAGCCTGCGGCAACCATTAGACGCTGAAATATAGAATCTCCGTTACCGCCAATGACGACGTATTTTCCATCACCACAGCGATAGGTATTGGTCGGCACGATGCCGGTGACCGTGCTGCCCGAGGGTTCACGGATCACACCCGCTCCATCGTATTCTGGGACCACCGCCTCCATCAGGTTGAACATGGACTCGTAAAGCGCAACATCGACCACCTGGCCCGTGCCACTTTGTTTTTGCTCGAGTAAAGCCATACAGATTCCGAGTGCCGCATGGATACCAGATATAGTGTCACCAATACTCAAATTAGGCCGCACCGGGGCCTGACCTGGGTGACCATTGACGTAGCGAAATCCGCTCATCCCTTCACACACCGAGGCAAAACCAGCCTTGCCGGAATAAGGTCCCGTCTGGCCATATCCAGATATACGCGCATAAACCAGTCCTGGATTGCTTTGTTTGAACTCATCGGGGCCGAGACCCCAACGTTCCACCACACCCGGCCTGAAATTTTCGATTACCACATCGGCGCTATTAATCAACTCCTTCACCAACGCCACGCCTTTATCCGACTTCAGGTTAATCGTCACCGATTTTTTATTTCGGGCCAGCGAACGCCACCAGAGCGATGTACCATCTTTAAGCTCGCGCCAGCCTCGTATCGGGTCGCCGCCTTCGGGTGGTTCGATCTTGATCACCTCCGCACCGAAATAACCGAGCATACAGCCGGCGAAAGGCCCTGCGAGTAACTGCCCCAGTTCGATGACCCGGTATCCTGATAATGGCCCATTAGTACTCATTCACATACCTCATTGCCTGGTCGGCACTGCTTTGGTTAGATAGCACGAATTATCAGGCAATAGTACGCTTTTTTCACAGGACACTGGAAGCCACCAATCACATTCAACTATGCAGCTACCGAGTCGAAGACTGTGGTACTGATTAAAAAAAGATATTTGTGAATTGGTCTGGGCGAGAGGATTTACTCCGGGCATCCTCGGCAACTGCTCCTGCGTTGCTCTACCTCCTGCATCCATGCAGTAGTGCCCTACGCCCTTCGGGCCGTCCTTTGGACGTTCAAAATCGCTCCCGGCGATTTTGTGAACCTCTGATCGGTTCAAACCTCTCGCTAGCGAGGCTTTGAATCTCCGACCACCTGCACCCCATGCAACCATAGAATCAACCCCTATCTCTTAGATTTCAAATTTGAGGGTCTGTTTTCTCAATAGCAGACGCTGAAATTCGCTTCACAGGCTTCTCGAATCGGCCATGAGCCGACATTCAGGTCTTTACGGTGATAGCGATTTTTCCTATGTGACGTCCTTCTCCAAAATAACGTAACGCTTGTGGAACTTGACTCAACTGATAGGTGCTGTCGATGACAGGAACGAGCTTACCGGTTTCAATAAGTTCCTTTAGCTCCGTCAGACCCTTATTCGGTCCCTCCGCCACCAAACGAAGTTTCCTATCCTCACGAGTAAGCGACCCGAGAAAACTCAACAACCAGAGTTGATAAACCCTTGGAATTGAACCCCCGATCATGGCATAGGTTCCCCCTGGTTCTAACGCACGCTTATTGTCAAACATGGATCGATAATTTTGACAATCGATGATCAGATCGTAAAAGTCCCCAGTTTTCGTGAAATCTACCTGGGCATAATCGATGATATGGTCTGCGCCAAGCGAACGAACGACATCCAGTTTTCGCGAGGCATCTACGCCCGTTACTTCCGCCCCCCAGTGCTTTGCAAGCTGAATTGCATAGGTACCCACACCCCCTCCAGCTCCGTTAATCAACACCTTTCCCCCCGGCTTTAGTTGGCCAGCTTTGCGAAGTCCCTGCAGGGCCAGAACCCCAGCCTGAGGCACAGCTGCTGCCTCCTCAAAAGTCGAATTTACAGGCTTAGGCTCCATGGCAGTTTCTTGAGCACAGGCATATTCCGCAAATCCACCCCAGTTATCCCAGAGATCCCCAAACACCTCATCACCTGGTTGAAACCGCTTTACGTTCCTCCCAATTGCCGCGACCGTCCCAGCTATGTCTGATCCAAGTACCTGTTTTCGAGGCCTCGGCTTTAGTAGTCCATACATAAGACGGTTGATAAAGGGCGTGCCGTTTAGGAACTCCCAGTCCCAGGAATTGATAGACGAAGCATGAACACGTATCAGTAACTCATCGTCCCTGGGCACAGGTTTTGGGATTTCATTTATTTCGAGATCATCTGGTGATCCATAATGTGTAAATACGATCGCTTTCATGGGGGTACTCCAGTAGCACAATCATAACTCAAGACGTAATCCAGTATTAGAGGACAGACCACATTTTGCAGGTTGGGGATGGGGATGATCTGATAGTCAGGAGTGGCCTTTATTGGTCGTAACCGGAAGTTGCCTAATTGAAAATAAACGGCAGCTTTCCCGATAGCAGTCGTTCGCAAATCTAACTGGTGCGGCTGGATTCGGCCGATACTGTTGAAAAACTCGATAATTTGGATGGGAGAATTCCCCGGTGAAAACCAAATTAACCTGAACTTCACTT
>JBGUEB010000039.1:0-17923 GCA_041821565.1 Gammaproteobacteria bacterium
TTGTTGTCGATACCACCGGTAAAAAACGACTCCAATCGATACAGGTAATGGGGTTGTCGAGCGATGCCGCGTCACTCACGGGCGACACAAAAATACTCACCTGTGACCTGCTTGCGGTTTCAGGCGGCTGGAGTCCGGTGGTACATCTCAGTTCACAGTCTGGTGCAAAAGCAGTGTGGGATGATGAAGCCGCTATGTTCCGTCCGGGTAAGCCGTTGCAGGCAGAAACCTCGGTCGGCGCCGCGAATGGCACACTCGATTTGAAATCAACCCTCGAAGAGGCAGCCGAGGCGGGTAACACTGCCGCAATAGCCTGTGGCTTCGATGCGGCTATGCCGCCACCTGTTGCCGAGGCGGTGCAGAGTGAACCGATATTGCCGTTGTGGCTGGTGCCTTCAGCGCACGCTCCTGGCCAGGGGCCGAAGCAATTTATCGATTTCCAAAATGACGTCGGTGCCTCGGATATCAAACTCGCTGTACGCGAGGGTTTCCATTCGGTCGAACACGTCAAGCGTTACACGGCGATGGGGTTTGGTACTGACCAGGGCAAGAGCGGCAATATCAATGGTATGGCCGTGCTCGCAGAAACACTGGGACAAAGTATTGCAGCAACCGGCACTACCACATTCAGACCCAACTATACCCCGGTCACCTTTGGTGCTATCGCTGGCCAGGATCTGGGTGACAGGCTGTTCGATCCGGTTCGCAAGACAGCAATGCATGCCTGGCACGAGGAAAACGGCGCAGAGTTTGAAAATGTCGGCCAGTGGAAACGCCCCTGGTATTACCCGAAGGCTGGTGAATCCCTGGGCGATGCGGTCAATCGCGAATGCCTGGCGATCCGCAACAGTGTCGGCATCCTCGATGCATCAACACTCGGCAAGATAGAAATCGTCGGCATGGACTCGGCCAAATTCCTCGAAATGATTTACACCAACAACTGGATGAAACTCGAAGTTGGTAAGGCGCGTTACGGATTCATGCTCGGTGAAGACGGCATGGTAATGGACGATGGTGTCACCATTCGTTTCGCCGAGGACCATTTTTTCATGCATACCACCACCGGTGGCGCTGCTGGTGTGATGAGCTGGATGGAGCGCTGGTTGCAGACCGAATGGCCGTATATGGAAGTATATTTAACCTCGGTGACTGATCACTGGGCCACCGCCGCCGTGGTCGGGCCGAATAGCCGTAAAGTAGTTTCAGCGGTCTGTGAAGGCATCGACTTCGATGCCGGGGCATTTCCGTTCATGGCATCACGCACTGGCAAGATAGCTGATGTTGATTGCCGCGTAAATCGGATCAGCTTCTCGGGAGAACTCGCCTACGAGGTGAATATTCCAGCCAATCACGGTAATTTTATGTGGGAAAAACTGATGCAGGCGGGTGCCGAGTTTGACATCACGCCTTACGGTACTGAAGCCATGCACGTACTACGCGCCGAAAAAGGTTATGTCATCGTCGGTCAGGATACCGATGGCTCGATCACCGTCGATGACCTCAATATGGGCTGGGCCTTGTCTAAAACCAGGGCTGACTTTATTGGCAAACGTTCGCTGAGTCGTGCGGATACTATTCGCAAGGATCGCAAGCAGCTGGTCGGATTGATGACCGAAAAACCAGACGATGTGATACCCGAAGGCTCACAACTGGTGAACGACCCGCGGGCGCCCAGGCCGGTGCCGATGACGGGTCACGTCAGCTCGAGTTACTACAGTGTCAGTTGTGGACATTCGATCGCAATGGCACTCGTCAAGGGTGGCCATCACCGCATGGGTGAAACGGTTTATGCGCCGCTGGCGAACGGCCGGGTGATCAGGGCGACGATCAGGGATACGAATTTCTTTGATCCACAGGGAGAAAAATCGAATGTCTGATTTATTCCAGCAACAAAGTCCTTTGGTGCAAATCAATCTGGGCGATGCAAAAGGGCAAGCACCGACCATCAGGGAAGTGCCATTTCTCGGATTTTTGAATCTGCGCGGTAAGGCGAATAACACGGGTATCCAGGCAGCAATTTTGAACGTACTGGGTTGCCAGTTACCCGTCGAAGCTAACACCATGATCGAGGCGGGTGATAATCGAATCTACTGGCTCGGGCCGGACGAATGGCTGATAGTGACCCCTACTGAACAGCAGGCTAAACTGGCAAACGATTTGCGCATCGCACTGAAAGGCGTTTTTTCTTCGGTAGTCGACAATTCCAGTGGATTGACCATGCTCGAAATCAGCGGGGACAACGCGGCCAATTTGTTGGCAAGTGACTGTCCGCTCGATCTACACCCGCGTGTATTCAAGCCGGGGCAATGCGCACAAACCCGGCTCGCAAAAGCGGGAATGACGATAGCACCAATGCGCAAGGGCAACGGATTCGAGGTGATTATCCGCCGTAGCTTCGCCGATTACCTCGGCCTCTGGCTACAGGATGCCGCGATAGCGTTTGAGTAGTTAATAAAATCGTAATTTAGACTATTTCATCGAGACGCCGGTGCACTAAAGCGTGATTTCCAATAAATGCTAATCGATTACTGGCACTTCGCACGCACACATCCTCGATTCCTCAGTTTTGGTTTTTTGCTCGCGTTTCTCTCGAGTCCGGGTCAAACCTACTTCATCGGTGTCTTTGGCCCCGAGATCCAGGCCCTGTTTGATCTCGATAGTGGATCCTGGGGACGAATTTACATGATGGGTACCCTGCTAAGCGCCCTCGTGATTACCTGGAGCGGCACCCTGATCGACAGGATGGACCTGCGTCTGTTTACCACACTGAGCCTGGGCGGACTGGTTTGCGCCTGCCTGGTTATTGGCTCGGTCTCATCGACGGCGATGCTGGTACTGGCGATTTTCATGTTGCGCCAGTTCGGCCAGGGTTTAACCAGCCATGCTGGAATCACCTCGATGGCTCGATATCACGCTGCAGATCGTGGTAAGGCGATAGCGTTGGCGGCAACTGGATTTGCACTGGGCGAAGCATTGCTGCCACTGATAGCGGTGTATTCGATTCAAATCTGGGGCTGGCGTGAAACCTACCTGGGTACCGCGGTTTTTGTATTGCTGGCGATTCCGGTTGTGCTGTGGTTATTGAAGGGGCATGCGATCAGGCATGCCAGTTTGCTGCGACGCCTGAATGACCCGGTGTCTGTGGACGGTCAACAGGCTGGCCATACGCGCCGACAAATGTTGTCTGAACCGCTTTTTTACCTGATGTTGCCGGCGATGATCGCGCCATCCATGATCATGACTGCGATGTTCTTTTTCCCCGCCGAGATTGCTAAAGCGAAGGGTTGGAGCAGTATCTGGGTGACCGGGAATTACTGGAGCTATTCGATTGCCACGGTGCTGACCATCATATCGTCCGGGGTTCTGGTTGACCGATTTAGCGCACGCAGGGTAGTGCCGCCGTTTCTGTTACCGTTGGCTGCCGGACTGGCTTCGCTGGCGATATCAGACCAGCGCTTCCTGGTGTGGCCTTTTATGCTGTTAATGGGAGTTTCTGCCGGGCTTTACTTCACCGGATTGAGTGCATTGTGGGCTGAGCTTTACGGTGCTAAACATCTCGGTGCGATCAAGTCGCTGACTAATGCGGTGATGGTATTTTCATCTGCGTTGGGTCCGGCCCTGGTCGGTTATTTATTGACCCGGGGAATGCCTTTCGAGCAAATATGCCTGCTGCTGGCGGTTGGCTGTGTGTTTGCGACCGCGATGTTGTACTACGCTTTACGTATGCCCAGAAGCTGACGGCTCTGGTCGGCGGCTGCCATCGTTCGCCCACTATCACGCATTGCTTTTCCTAGTTCGCTGACCAGTTCAGCACTGCTCGATGCAATGTTTCCATCTGGCAACAATAAATTATTCTCAAATCCAATACGACCATGCCCACCCCGGGTGATGGCATCAATAACGCTGGCCTGTTCTTTCGCGCCGAAAGCGCAAACGAACCAGTCAAGATTTCCCAGGTCATTTTCGAGAAACGGCTCGAGGTCGGCTGGCGAGGATTGAAAGTCTACTGCGTATCGTCCGAGGACAAATAGTATGCAGCGCTGCGAGTTTGGTATGATGCCGTCGTGTCTCAGTGTCAGAAATTTTTCTAACTCTTCGGCGTTAAAAACGATATGCTGAATATGCACTTCGGCTTCAGTCGCCCAGTGATAAAAATTTTTGGCGAAGCCCAGGTCGTTAAAATCTGAAGTCATTTCGCGCAACGATACGCTGGTCATTTCTGGTAGCACGGCCTCTACACAGCGTACCTGCTGCGTTGGTGTATAGCGTCCCACGGCCTCGGTGGTAATTTGTACCAGCATCGTCGGAGCTTGCCGCTTCATCTCTGCAATAAGCTCCTGGTACAGACCCGCATCGAGCACATGTTCATCCTCGCTACCGCGCACATGTGCATGCAAAACTGCTGCTCCTGCCGTATGACATTGCACCGCCTCCTCTACAGTTTCACCGATAGAAACTGGCAGAGCAGGGTGATCTACCCTGGTTTTGCGCGCGCCATTAGGCGCTACCATAATAATGGCGGGAGTCGTTGTCATTATTTCAAAACAACTTGTACAGCGGTGTCGAGTTTGTCGATAATTTCGTCGATATGATTGTCATCGATGATGAAGGGTGGTGCCAGCAGGACGTGGTCGCCCTGTTTTCCATCGATGGTACCCCCCATCGGGTAACAGATTAGTCCGGCCTCGAAGCTTGCCTTTTTGAATAACTTGTTGATACCGAGGCTGGGATCAAAAGAGGTTTTGGTTTCCCGGTCTTGTACAAACTCCATACCCAGGAATAACCCCCGCCCGCGGATATCACCGATGTGTGGATGTTCGGAGAATTGATTCTTGAGCGCCTGCATGAGCCTGTCTCCCTGGCTCTGAACCCGCCCGATCAAGTTACGATCAAGTATCGCACTCACGACCGCATGTCCGGCCGCGCAGGCAACGGGATGGCCGAGGTAAGTGTGACCATGCTGGAAGAAACCCGAACCATTCTCAATCGCGCTATAGATTTCTTTACTACATAACATCGCGCCTATCGGCTGGTAGCCGGCACCGAGACCCTTGGCAATGGCGGTAATGTCAGGTGCGATACCTTCCTGCTCGCAGGCGAACAGGCTGCCGGTGCGTCCCATGCCACACATGACTTCATCGAGAATCAACAATACGCCGTATTCATCACAGATTTCCCGAATACGTGCGAAATAGCCGCTAACCGCCGGCACGGCGCCCATGGTTGCTCCGACCACGGGCTCGGCGACAAAGGCCATCACCTGGTCGGCACCGAGCCGGTTGATTTCACTTTCCAGCTCGTTGGCAACACGTTGACCATAATCGAACTCGGTTTCATCATCTGCCTGGCCGCGATAGGCATAACAGGGAGATATATGCGTGGTATCGATCATTAGCGGTGCAAAAGGTTCGCGGCGCCACATATTGCCGCCAGTGGCTAGTGCCCCCAGCGTGTTGCCGTGATAACTTTGCATGCGTGCAATCACCTTATGGCGCCGCGGCTGGCCGATTTCCAGGTAATACTGGCGAGCGAGCTTGATTGCCGCTTCTATCGCTTCAGAACCGCCGGAAACAAGGTAAACACGGTCGAGATTACCCGGTGCGTTTTGAATCAGCAGGTCGGCGAGTGACTCGGCGGCGTCGCTGGTGAAAAAACCGGTATGGGCAAATTCCATTCGATCGAGTTGGGCCTTGATCGCCTCGATAATTTCAGGGTCGCCATGGCCGAGGCAGGAAACCGCGGCGCCGCCAGAACCATCGAAATACTGTTTGCCCTGCTTGTCGATTAAGTAAACGCCATCACCTTTAACCGCAATTGGCTGTGATATTTTGGTATGGCGAGGAAAAACGTGGCTCATGTTCAGTCCAGTTATGTTCGCATGCGTTGGCCTTTCGGGTCATACGCGGCCGTGGTTGAAATAGTACCAGAGAAGTTGCAACGGGCGATATCTATCTGCACCGACTGGCCATCGAGCTCTTGCAGGGCTGAAGTTTGCAGTTGGGCTATAGCAATGGGTTTACCAATTCGATAGCCGAAGGCTGCCGAGGTTGTCTTGCCGATGATTTTCCCGTTGGCGTATACGGGCTCGTTGCCCAGGGGCACTGCCCGTTCATCATCGAGGATAATACTTAGCAGACGGGTATCGGGTTCCCGCTCGCGCAGTGACTCGAGCGCCTGTTTTCCGATAAATTCGCTCTGCCAGTCGATCGCAAAAGCCAGACCGGCCTGAAATGGATTGGTATCTGTGTCTATGTCATGACCATAGGCGAGAAATTGTTTCTCAATACGCATCGAACTCTGCGCAAAGATACCGGCGGGTTCGGCTCCGGCCTGGGCCAGGGCATCGTATAATTTCAGTGCCTTATCTGCCCGGCAGGTGATTTCCCAACCGGCTTCACCGACATATGAAAGCCGCACTGCCTCGACATCGACGCCGGCAATTTGAGACTGACAATGTTGGAAGTAGCCGAGCGAATTGATTTCTTCGGCACCGAGTTGTTTTATTATCTCGGATGATTCTGGCCCCATTAAACAAAGTACCGCGTAGTCTTCGGTCTCATCTGTAATATGCACTTTTTCGTCGGCTTGCAGGTGACGGCGTAACCAGGCGAGGTCACGATTAATAGCGTTGGTACCCGCATACAGCCGGTATTCATTTTCGCCTAGTCGCAGCGCAGTAAGGTCGCTTTCATAACCGCCGCGCGTATTCAGCATGGCGGTATAGATGGCCCGGCCCACAGGGCGGTCCATGTTGTTCGCACAGACGCGGTTAAGAAATGTAGCGGCATCATTGCCGCTTACGTTGATTTTGCCAAATGTCGACTGATCGAAAATGGCAACGCCGTTGTGAGCTTGCGATACTTCATGGGAAACCTGGTCGAACCAGTCGGGTTTATCGAAGCCGAGAACGGGTTCTCGCTGTTTTGCGAAATACAAGGGTCTTTCCCAACCGTAAAACTGTCCGAAGTGAGCACCCTGCGCCTGCCAGCGCTGATGAAGTGGTGTTTGTCTCAGACCGCGTGCGGTTTCGAATTGAAAGCCGGGGTAACTAATCGCATAGTGTTTGCCAAGGATTTCAGGTACACGCGAAGATAAGGCTTCAATCGAACTGAAACAGGCAGGAAAACGCTTTGGATCAGCTTCGTGTAAATCGCCTGGCGTGTGGCCGTGCACAATGCAGTGTGCAAGCGCCATGCCAGCGCCACCGCCGGTGGCAACACCGACTGAATTCATCCCGCAGCCAAGAAAAAGTCCCCGTGTTTCGGCGCTTTCCCCGAGCAGAAATGATCCATCCGGGGTGAAACTTTCGGGCCCGTTGAGCAGCATACGAACATCGGCATCGGCGAGGCAGGGTAATCGATGCATTGCATTATTGAGCATGGGTTCGAAGTGGTCCCAGTCTTCGGGCAGTAACTGGAAGGCGAAGTCTTCACCTAATTTTGCCGGGTCGATGGCTTTTCCGAGGGGTTCGAAGCAACCCACGAGTAAGCCACCGGAGTCGTCGCGAATATATAAATGGTTATCGTGATCCGACAGCGTGGGCAGGTTACCGGAGACCCCCTCGACCGGATTGGTCAACAGGTAGAAATGCTCGCAGGGCCAGACCGGGATATCGACGCCCGCCATCGCCGCACTTTCCCGGCTCCACAATCCGGTGCAAACCGCGATCGCATCGCAGCTGATTTCACCCGCGCTGGTTTCGACACCGACGATTTGATTGCCCCGGGTTTTTATGCCGCTTACCCCGGTTTGCTCAAATATTTTGGCACCCCTCGATTTTGCGCCTTTAACTAGCGCGGCACACAGATCTGATGGACCAACGCGTCCATCGCCGGGTGACCAGACCGCACCGATGACGTCAGCGGTATTCATCAGCGGCCAGCGCTCTTTAGCTTCGCCGACAGATATTGAGGTTGCTTCTACGCCATAAAGGTGGGCCAGCGATTCCTGGCGTCTGATGAAGGTGAGGCGATCTGGGTTGGTCGCAATCGATAACGACCCCTTGTTTATCCAGCCTGTCGACTGACCGGTTTCTTCTTCGAGAGAGCTATACAGTGAAACCGAGTATCGAACCAGATCAGTCAGGTTTTTACTCGAACGCAAGGCGCGAACCTGTGCCGCGGAATGCCAGGTAGTACCCGAGGTGAGTTGATTACGCTCCAGCAGTATCGCATCACTCACACCCACTTGGGCCAGGTGATAAAGGGTGGAGCAGCCCATCACGCCGCCACCGATGACTATTACCGATGCATGTGCCGGTAAATCTTTGTTTGAGTTCATTAACTTGGTTCTATGGGTCTAACAGTCCAGGCCTTAGTGTGGAATCCTCTGGCTAGAGAATTTGACTTAAGAATTCCTTTGTCCTGGGGTCCTTGGCATCATCAAAGAAGGTTGCCGGTGTCCCATGCTCGACTATCACACCCCGGTCGGTGAAATAGATGTGGTTGGCGACTTCACGCGCAAAACCCATCTCGTGGGTTACGAGAATGCAGGTCATTCCTTCCTCGGCCAGGTCCTGGATGGTAACTAGCACTTCCTTGACCGTTTCAGGATCGAGTGCCGCCGTCACCTCGTCGAATAGCATCACGTCCGGGGTCATGGCAAGAGAGCGGGCGATCGCAACGCGCTGTTGCTGGCCGCCGGAAAGTTCTCCCGGGTAGCTGTTTTCCTTGCCTTCGAGGCGCACCTTCTTGACCAGTTCGCGGGCGCGTTCCTCGACTTCTTTCTCGTCCTGTTTGAGGACGTGGATCGGCGCCATCATGATGTTCTCGAGCGCGGTCTTGTGTGGAAACAGGTTGTATTGCTGAAACACCATGCCGACCTTCTTGCGCAGTTCCAGCTTGTCAAGCTCGGGATTGTTAACCTCCAGGCCTTCGACCAGGATCGAACCCTGCTGAATGTCGTTCAGGGCGTTAACACAGCGGATCAGGGTCGACTTGCCGGAGCCAGACGGCCCGATAATGCAGATGCATTCGCCCTTCATGACATCCATGGAAACACCTTTCAGAACTTCCAGCTCGCCGAAGGACTTATGCACATCCTTGATCGAGACCATGGGCTGGTCGGGTGTCCAGACCGCGCCGCCGTTACTAGCAATTTCTGACATGACTGCCTCCTCAGGTCTTGACCACGAATTTCTTCTCGAGCTGGATTGACCAGCGTGCGATCGGATAGGTGTAAACAAAATGGATGACGAGCAGGAACGAATAGAAGATAGGTATCAGTTCCGGCCGGTCGCCCTCGGCATTCAGGGCCTGGGCGGTAAAAGTGACTGACTCCTCAACGCCCATGATCGAGCACAGTGGCGTCGCCATGGCGAGAATACAATACCAGTTGATCCATGGTGGGATCATGCGCTTGATACACTGCGGCAGGATGATCATCCACATGGTCTGGCGCCGCGTGAAGGCGAGGCTCTCGGCTGATTCCCACTGGCCCGATGGCAAGGAGATGACGGCACCGCGCACGACTTCTGAAATATTGGCCATAACCGGCAGTGAAAATCCGATTACCGCCTTTATCCAGTCGGGTATCGGTATCACCACGAAACCGAGATCGACTTCGAATGGAACCAGCAACATGATTGTGAACAGTAACACCAACCACGGCGAATTGCGGAAAAACTGGGTGACCAGCCATGATCCCTGGCGTACCGGTAGCAGTAAAGAAACCTGCATCAGGCCTAAAGCGGCGCCAGTGACGGTACCGAGTAGCATCGCGAAAAAACTGATGATCAGGTTGAGGGCGAAGCCGGTTAGCTCACCCTCGGGCCCCCACAGGATAAACGGCGCCCATTTGATCATTGCTTCCAGCGGGCTGATCATCCCCGGCTGGGTGGCGGCCTGGGCGGCAACGCTGGCGAAGATGAAAATCACCCCTACCCAGAGGGCGTGGCGCGGCTGTATGTTGAGACGATAGGTGCCCTCACGGCGCTCGATCAATGCCGCTTGCCGGGATTGCGCGGCTAAAGGTAACAGCACCGGTAAATCGGTTTGTTTGGCGATAGCAGCACTGCCGGTAGATTTGTTGAGCATGAGCTTATCCCTGTCCATCAGCCATACCCCGGAATTCTCATATTCTTTTCCCACTTGTGCATGCCGTAGACGAGTATCGCGACGAGGCCGACGTAGAAGACAAACAACACGATCATCATCTCTGGAACGTTGACATTGTCGGACCAGATCTGGTTGGCCGTGTACATCATTTCCGGCACGGCGATGCCGTAGGCGAGCGTCGTTGTCTTCAGCAGATTGACCAGGTTGTTGTTCAGTGCCGGCAGGCAAACCCGAAACGCGAGCGGAAAAATAACATAGATGTATGACTTGAGCCGTGTGTAACCGAGTGCTTCGGCAGCTTCACGGGTCGAATCCGGCACCGCCTCGATGCCGGAACGAAAAATCTCGACATTGAAGGCGCCGGCGAAAAAGCCCAGCGAGATGACAGCCCAGCCGAAACTCTCGATATACCCTACCTGATAGCCGCCAGCATCGTAAGACGGGGTCAAGTTACCAAGTACGAAATAAAAGAACAGGATTTGTACGAAAGGCGGTGTATTGCGAAATAACTGGATATAGCCCGCTATTCCATAACGAACGATTCTGGATTTTGCCCCTTGCGCCCAGGCCCCGATGAAGCCGACCACGAGGCTGAAGAGCAGGCTTGCGAAGATCAGCTTGATCGACACCCACATGCCTTCCAGGAATCGCTCATGTTCGTATTCTTCATAGAAAATTACGAAATTCCAGCCGGTGGTGTCGTAAAGCTCTCGGAAGTAGTCTGCAAAAAATTCCACGGAATTACCTCACCTTTGTTAGAGCGTGCTAAAAATCAGTATCTATTGACCTGAATGTAGTCGGACGCGACCAGGGATCGCGCCCGATTACATTGGTTTACTTCAGGTGCTTACGAGCCGGTGTTAGTTTCTCTTCCTGCATCTGCAGGAATGCCGTGGGCTGGATACCCCATTTTTTCTCCAACTCGATGAGACGACCGGAAACCAGCCAGCGGTACTGTATACCAGACATGAGGTTGCCCCAGATGCCGTCCATCTCGTCCAGTGGCACGGCCAGGCCCCAGGGGTTGTCGTCCTCGGAGTTGAGCGGCATTTCATAGCCTTCCCACTGACCGGAGGCCAGATCGGAGCCGATGGATGAGTCGTCGTAAACCCAACCGACACACTTGCCGTCACGCAGTGCCTGCTTGGATTCGGCGTTGTTGACGAAAGCAACGACCTTGGCACCGTATCGTTTGGCGACAATCTTGTTATAAAATGCGCCCTGCTTGCCGCAAACAGGTTTGCCCTTCAGGTCCGACCATTGTTTGATCATACCCTTCTTGGCCAGCAGGTTGGTGCCCGAAGTATAGTAGTTTGGCTCCGGGATGCCGACGATTTTGCGGCGGTCGGAACGGTCTGACATGGTGGCGATCATCAGGTCGATCTTGCCCTGTTGCAGGAACTGCATGCGGTTGGACGACTGTACAGGTACCAGTTCGAGTTCTACGCCCAGTGCGTCGGCTACATCCTGCGCCATATCGATTTCCATGCCAACCAGTTTGCCGTTCGAATCGCGGAAGCCCCACGGCTTGTAATCAGCCTTGACACCAACCACTAGCTTGCCGCGCTCCATGACCTTCATGAAACGGTCGTTAGCGGCATTCACCTGCGTCACGGCCAGGCTAAAGCTGGCCAGAATGATAGCGCATAGCGTTCTATGCATAAGAATTTTAAACATTTTTGATACCCTCCGGTTTGTTGAATGGCCGACTTCAAAAATTCATATTTTTGAGAGTCGAACCTAAAAGTACTTTTTTTATTAGGCGAATCGAATTTACGGCTAATCGATCTACCTGTCAAGACGGGTTAAAGGATGATCCCTGGTCCAGTTTATCCGAACGGGAGTGCCCTGGTAGCATTTTCGGGTCAGAGTGCCGGCTTGCCGGCGATAAGGTCGGCAAGTTTTAATGATGAAGTCATAGTATTTTGTGTCGGCCATTGGCCTAATAGTAATGACACCTATGTTACCTGCCTGTTAACTCCGATAAGAAGGGTCTTTTTGATCAAGCAGTCGGACCACTGCCTCCCAGGCCATATTGACCTGTATACAGGGTGGTTTTTCCGGGCATAAACCGTGCGTCGCCATCGTGTCAATCGCATCCTGGCGGGGGGTCACAATCTCCCTGCCAGATGCGAGCACATCGACCTGGACCTTACAGGCATTTTCGACGGTATAGAGGTAATAAAAAGCTTCGGCAACGCTGCGGCCAACAGCCAATAAGCCGTGGTTTTGCATAATCATTATCCACTTGTCGGCCAGGTCCTTGCCCAGCTTCTGGCATTCTTCATCGTTGTTCACGGCGACACCATATTCGTGATAACAAACCATATCGCGAATCTCGTTGGCCTGCTGGGTTAGCGGTAACAATCCACACTTCATACAGGACACCGCCATCCCTGCACGGGTGTGGCTATGCAGGGCTACCTGAACATCCGGGCGGGTTTTCAGTACAGCGCTGTGAATCGAGTGACCGGCCTCGTTATAGGGAAAATCACCATCAATTACATTGCCGTCAAAATCCACCTTTATCAAGTTGCTCGCGGTGATTTCATGAAACAGGAGACCATAGGGATTGATGATGTACTGGTCTGGATGGCCCGGCACTCGCGCGCTCAGGTGAGTGAAGATCGAATCGGTCCAGCCATAATGAACGAAGGCGCGGTAACAGGCCGCCAGCTCGATTCGTAATTGCCATTCTTCTTCGCTGAAACGTGATGATTCGGGTATCGGTGTTGGTGTATTCATATTTAATCCCAGGTATTGGCAGTTGATGTTTTCCGTCTTCGTGCCCGGTGTCAGTCTGTCAGCTTTCTATCGCAACTATTCTGAAGGCGCTGCCATTACAGATCAAGTATTGCATCGAAGCGCCTTTCTATTTGATAACCTTGCCGACTTAAGATTCAGTGGCGAGTTGCGCGAGGATCCCTCAATAGCGTGTTCAGGTAACTGATTCGGCATCCCTGATGCTGAGTGTAACCATTGAAAGCAGCTCGAACATCATGACCATGGCAACTTTACAAAACCCTTTATACCTCAGCCTGATTCAGTCTCATTCGGGCCACGGGCCGCTCGTCTATAAAGATATGAATGATTGCCGTGATTGTCGCAATAATTGCTGTTGCCCACCAAACCACATCATAAGACCCGGTCGTGTCAAATAAATAGCCCCCCAGCCAGACACCGCTAAAAGAGCCTAGCTGATGACTCAGAAAAACGATGCCATAAAGGGTACCCATGTATCTCAGTCCAAACATCTGGGCGACCAGACCTGAAGTAGGGGGCACAGTGGCCAACCAGAGTAACCCTGTCGTGATGGAAAAGGCGTAAACGGAAAAGGTTGAAATGGGAAAAACCAGAAACAGGACCAGAATGATCGCACGACCGGCATAGTTTATAACCAGCAACCATTTCATGGAATAGATTCCCGAAAGAAATCCGGATCCCAGCGAACCTATGATGTTGAACAATCCTATTAGGGCAAGACTCGCGGCCGCAACCGAAGAATCAAAACCCTGGTCCGATAAATAGGCCGGCATATGTACCGTGATGAATGCCAGTTGAAAACCACACACAAAAAAACCTGCCACCAGTAACCAGTAGTGAACGTGTCCTGAAGCCTCTTTCAATGCTTCCTTGAGGGTCTGTTTTGGCGCATTGTCCGTATCGTGTTTGCTGGCGGCATCGCCGGCAAAAGGTGATGCCAGTAGAATCATCATCAAAGCGCCGACGGCCATGATAATAAGCGCTGTCTGCCAGCCATAGGATTCAATAAAATTCCTCGCCACGGGAATCAACAGGAACTGACCCGCAGAACCCGCCGCGGTACCCAGCCCCAATGCAAAAGCCCGTCTTTCAGGAGAAACCATGCGCGCCATGGCAGGTAACACGACACCAAAACCGGTACCGGAAATTCCCATGCCTATCAAAATACCCGCACCAGTATGTAGTTCCCAGATACTGCTAGCGTTAGCCGTGATATACAGCCCCAATGAATAGAGCAGCGCGCCACCCACAATCGCTTTAGCCGTACCATATCGGTCAGCAACTGCACCCGCTATGGGTTGAGACAGGCCCCAGAAAAGATTTTGTAAAGCCAGCGAAAAGGCGAAGATTTCCCGTCCATAACCAAAGGTTTCCGAGATAGGTTTCATGAAAAAACCCATGGATGATCTCAGGCCAAAATTAATAGCCAGCAATACACAGGCCAAAATAATTGCCAGGCTTAATAATCTTTTGTGTTGAGTCATGGGCCCCTGTAATTGGTTTAACTTGAGAGTTGTCTATACTGGTTCGAATCCCTTAGTGCTACGACCCGCCTGAAAAATTCAGGTAACGAAAATCCGACTCAAACGATCCGAATCAGGAGATGGGCAGGGACCGGCAGCAGATTCTCTGGCACATGGGTGTCAAAACCAGTTGTAAGCTAAGCGCGCATATCATATAACGATACCTATTGTAAGAAAATGTTTGAGAGTAAATAATACAACCACCAGTATAAAGATAAAAAACCACGTTATTTAGTCAGTCTATTAACTACGAATCGAGGAATGACATGTCCTGGCAAGAGAGACTAGAAAGCTTCAAGAGCGGCGTTGAAAAACGCAATCCGGGCGAACCAGAATTTCACCAGGCAGTTTACGAGGTCGCCGCCAGTGTTTTCCCTTACATCGAGGACAAGCCCTGGTATCACGAGGCGCAGATCATGGAACGCCTGTCGGAACCGGATCGCATTATTATTTTCCGTGTCTGTTGGGAAGACGACGAGGGTAATGTTCGTGTTAACCGGGGTTGGCGCGTACAAAACAATAACGCTATTGGCCCCTACAAGGGCGGGTTACGGTTTCACCCCTCGGTAACCCAAAGTATCCTGAAATTTCTTGCCTATGAGCAGACCTTCAAGAATAGCCTCACCGGGTTGCCTATGGGTGGCGGCAAGGGTGGATCAAATTTTAATCCCAAGGGAAAATCAGATAACGAGGTGATGCGTTTTTGTCAGTCGTTTATGACCGAACTGGATCATTATATCGGTGCAGACATGGATGTACCGGCCGGTGACATCGGAGTAGGGGCACGAGAGATCGGTTACCTGTTCGGTCAGCACAAGCGCCTTACCAAGGAATTTACCGGTGTACTAACAGGCAAAGGTATGGAGTTTGGCGGCAGCCTGATTCGTGTCGAAGCGACCGGTTATGGCGCGGTATATATGCTTGATTCCATGCTCAAGTCGGTCGGCGATTCACTGGAGGGAAAAACCGTTTGTATCTCCGGGTCCGGCAATGTTGCCACCTATGCAACGGAAAAGGTCAATCATCTCGGCGGCAAGGTCGTGACACTGTCCGATTCGTCCGGTTTCATTCACGACCCGGATGGCATCGATGCCGAGAAACTGGCCTGGGTAAATGAACTGAAAACAGTCCGGCGCGGGCGCATCTCGGAATACTGTGATGAATATCCTGATGCCCAGTTCTATGAAGGCAAACGTCCCTGGATGGTGGTCTGCGATGTCGCAATTCCCTGTGCAACCCAGAACGAAATTAGCGCTGACGATGCGGCAGAACTGATCAAAAATGGCTGTGTCGCTGTCTCCGAGGGTGCCAACATGCCCAGCGAACAGGTCGCCGTTGACATGTTCCAGGACCAGAAGATACTGTTTGCACCCTCAAAGGCGGCCAACGCCGGCGGTGTCGCGGTGTCCGGACTGGAAATGAGTCAAAACAGTGCGCGCATTTCCTGGAAAGAAGCGGAGTTGCAACAACTGCTGAAGGACATCATGCAGCAAATCCACGATCAGTGTGAAAAATACGGCCGTGAAAGTGATACTTATGTCAATTACCTGAAGGGTGCGAATATCGCTGGTTTTATTAAAGTCGCCGACGCGATGATGGCGCATGGCATTGTTTAGGTGGCGTACTTTCAAACGGCATTGAAATTAGCTCACCCTGTTTCGGGTAAAATATAGCATGCTGGATTTTGCAGAAAAAGTGGCTTTTGTCACGGGCGCCGGCGGCGGCATGGGTTTCCGTATCGCGAGCGATTTAATAAACGCTGGAGCCAGGGTGTTGATGTTCGATATCAAACCCAGACCCGATGAAATCCCCGGGAACCCTGAACAGTCACTTTACGTTCAAGCCGACTTGACCGTCGAGTCTGCGGTGGCCGCCGCAGTTGAAGAGGCCGTGGATTTGTTTGGCGGCATCGACTATCTCGCCAATGTAGCGGGAGCCCTGTGGTTTGGCCGGGATAAATCCGCGCTGGAAATGGATCTGGCCGTGTGGGACCAGGTAATGGCAATCAATTTAAAATCCATGGTGCACACGGCGAAGCACATAGTGCCGCATATGCAAAAACGTGGCGGTGGTGCGATGGTGCATTTTTCTTCGACCCAATGCCTGCGCGGCGACCCGGCGCCGCAAGATGCCTACCAGGCTGCCAAGGCTGGTGTGGTGGCGCTTTCCAAATCACTGGCGATTCAGTTAGCGGGCGACGGTATTCGCTCTAACGTGATCTATCCCGGACCCAGCGAATCACCCATGCAGGACCGCTGGCAAGCTAATCCCGATGCACGCGTGGCCACGGCCAATGCGATACCGCTGGGAAGAGTCGGAACGGTCGAAGATATGTCCAACGCCTGCCTGTTTTTATTGTCGAACAAGGCGTCATTTATTACTGGTACCGAATTACTGGTTGACGGTGGCTTGCTGGCAAAACCCTGAATTATCGTATCAAAAAGGGGGTTTCCGTTGGCTTTAGTTCTCCAGGTTCCAGCCGGTGCTTTTACCAATCACATCCTCCAGCATCGCGATCTCACGCGAGAGTTCTCGCGCCAGGTTAATCATTAATAAACCGAATTGGGCGGGATGATTTACATGCACCTGGTAAAATTGAGCACTGCTTATTTCGAGTACCTGGCAATCCTCCACCGCAACATCAATACCATCGTGAGGTATAAGACCAATCATCAGGTCAAACCCTATCTGCTCCCCTTCTCGAAAGTGCCGGGTGAGGACATCGCATCCTTCGTAATGTTTATAGAATGCAGTCTTGCCCCGCAATACAATATGAAAGTCTCTCGCTATTTCAGCGTGACGAGCAATATATTCGCCTCTTTTAAACTGCCTGATGGTGCCGCGCTTTAGCAGGTCCAGGATAACCTCGTCAGACAGGGCCCCAAACGTGGCCAGCTCCCGCAGATAAGGAAGTCCAAGGGATTTGATCACCTCGCTGGCGCCAAGTATTTCCACAACAACCCTATTTAAGATTAACTTCACCGGCCACGCGGGCCAGTAAATTCATGAAAAATTCGATATCGTCCTGTTTCAGTCTTCGATGAGTTTGCATAAACTCGCGAACAGGTTCCCCGGATTCGCGGCTTATCAGTTCTCCGTTCTGAACTATTATCGAGTCCCGAATGAACTGAGAAGCGCTGTCGTGGCAGTTGCTGCATTCGACTTTGAATCGCGGTGCTGTGGTTACCTGGGCGAGTAACATATCGTAGATAGCCTCGACTTCGCCGGCCGGCGCGTAGTGATTGCGCAGGAATAGTTTCAGATTTCGGGTATGGTGTGGTCCCTGGAGTTGACCATCGGATACCTGCAGAAACTGGCGCGAAAAATCAGCGGAATGTCCGTGGCATTCGGCGCAGCGATCATCCCACAGCCAATGCAGGTCCGTACCGGCTGTACTGAAATTGGTAAAGAGCAACAGGATAGCGAACAGGATGTATCTGCTTATTCCGATGGTTCGAATCATGCACCAATGGTACACCCAATAACGCCTATTAGTGTGATTCGAAAACCCCCTGGTTACTCTCTAATTATCCTAATTACTCTCGGGGATAAGTTTTCAACGCTCCAGGTGATTTATCTGGT
>JBGUEB010000040.1:0-17739 GCA_041821565.1 Gammaproteobacteria bacterium
AGTTTGGGGATTTTGATAGTTGCCTTTTTATTTTCGCTAAGCGATTTAATTTTCTTGCTTTGCTTATTACAGGTCGAATGAAGTTCTCGTAGCTGCGCAATTAGTGGTAGCGACTGTTCATTCAGCGACTTGCGGTTTTCAATTTCCGCTTCCAGCTTGGCCTTGTCCTTGCGTGTCGCCTGTAGTTTGGCTTCGGTTTGAGTGCGCAGCCTGGATTCTTCGAGTTTCTGTTTTTTCAGGGTTTTCAGTTTTTTAACAACATTTTCCGGGGTGTCGGCGAGTGCCTTGGAGATGGCTTTCAACTTGTTTTGTTTGTCGGTTATCTCGGCACGGGCTTTCTTTAGTGCCTCGGTATTTTCCGCGCGGCCTGCAGTCAGTTGTCTTTCAGCGGTTTCGCGAAGCTTTAATGCCTGGGCAATGTTTTCTTCGGCTTCGACGCGAGTCTGGTCACTATCGGCGACCTGTTGTTTCATTTCGGCGATTTCCTTTTCAGCCTGTTCACGGGTAGTTACAATGGCGATATCCGCGTCTTTGGCCTGTTTAATAGCCTTGTTCATAGCGGCCCTGAGTTCATCTGTGGTACATGCAGAGTCCAGGCCCAGGGCATCGGTAGCAGCCCCCATTAAAATTTGTTTACTTATTGCAAGGTCTTTCCAGACTTGTAGTTGAATATCATTATCGCTTTGGTTCACTGTTTACCCCGTAGTTAAAAAATGTGAGTGGTCTAAAAATTTGGCGGCAGATTCTACCATAGTAATCTCCCCAATGCTCTATGTCCTGATAAAAATTTCTGTGCGGGAAACAGGCTGGGAAATTACTCAGGAATTGGCCTGAATGGTGAATTGGCATGGCCGCACTTATATGGTTTCTATTTTTGTTATTTCAAGACAACAAAATTGTAACAGACTGTCATTAAATGGTTTGTCATAACAGCATTACAAGGGGATAGACATGCGGTAGAATCGCATCTTTTTCAATTCTGAGCAAATAATTTTGGAAACCAATCAGATTACTCAGCAAATCGATGACCTGCAATCGCGCATTGATTCGCTACGGGGGTATCTTTGACTACGATCAGAAAAAAGAGAAACTGGAAGAAGTATATCTTGAGCTCGAAAATCCAGATATCTGGAGCGAGCCTGAGAAGGCCCAGCAATTAGGCAAAGATAAAGCCAGCCTCGAGATAGTGGTGAATGGTCTCGATCAAAGCAGTGGCGCCGTGAGTGAGGCGGCCGAGTTACTTGACCTGGCTATTCTCGAAGAAGATATTTCTACCGCTGAAGAAATTGTAAGTGATTTAGATAAAATCGAGCTTACCGTAGCCGAACTGGAATTTCGGCGTATGTTTTCCGGTGAAATGGACGAATGTAACGCATTCCTCGACATTCAGTCTGGTTCGGGCGGAACCGAGGCCCAGGACTGGGCAAATATGATACTGAGAATGTACCTGCGCTGGGGCGAAGCGAAGGGCTTTAAGACCGAGTTAATCGAAGTCTCCGACGGTGATGTGGCCGGTATCAAGAGTGCAACGGTACGCTTCGAAGGGCCTTATGCCTATGGTTGGCTGCGCACCGAAACCGGGGTACACCGGCTAGTGCGAAAATCGCCTTTCGATTCAGGCAATCGCCGACACACGTCGTTTGCGGCCGCCTTTGTCTCACCGGAGGTAGACGATGATATCGATATCGATATCGATCCTTCTGATTTACGCATCGATGTATACCGTGCCAGCGGCGCTGGCGGGCAGCATGTTAATCGTACCGAATCGGCAGTTCGGATTACGCATTTACCAACCAATGTGGTAGTGCAGTGCCAAAATGATCGGTCACAGCACAAGAACAAGGCGACGGCGATGAAACAGCTTAAGGCTAAACTATACGAATTAGAGGTCCAGGCACGAAACGCAAAGGCTCAAAATGTCGAGGACGCCAAGTCCGATATTGGCTGGGGCAGTCAAATACGATCCTATGTACTGGACCAGTCTCGGATCAAAGATTTGCGTACCGGCGTGGAAACGGGTAATACACAGGCAGTGCTCGATGGCGCACTGGACCAATTTATAGAGGCGAGCCTGAAAAGCGGCCAATAAGCAAGGGTAATCTGAAATGAACGAAGTAACAGGCGGTGACAACGAAGCCGGCCAATCACCAGAAGATGAAAATCGCTACATCGCCCAGCGTCGAGACAAGTTGTCGCAGTTGAGAGAGCAGGGGCAGGCTTTTCCCAATCATTTTAAACGTAGCGATTTTGCCCGGAATCTACAAGATGAATATGGCGATTTGTCGCGCGAACAACTCGAACAAAAAACGATTAATGTTAGCCTGGCCGGGCGCATGATGTTCAAGCGCGTAATGGGTAAGGCGAGCTTTGCCCAGCTCCAGGATATGAGCGCTACCATGCAAATCTTTGTCCAACGTGATGCCATCGGTGAAGCCGCTTATGAGGCTTTCAAGCATAGTGATATCGGTGATATCTATGGAGTTACCGGCGTATTATTTCAGACCAAAACGGGTGAATTGACGATCAAGGTTAAAACCCTGGAATTGTTAACCAAGTCACTACGCCCGCTCCCCGAGAAATTTCACGGCCTTACCGATCAGGAGCAAAAATACCGGCAGCGCTATATTGATCTGATCATGAACGCGGATTCGAGACGTGTTTTCGCGATCCGTAGCCAGATCATCAGTTTCATGCGTCAGTATTTAACTGATGCCGGATTTATCGAGGTTGAAACACCGATGATGCAGGTCATTCCAGGCGGGGCAACAGCGCGACCATTTATCACCCATCACAATGCGCTGGATATGGATCTCTATTTACGCGTAGCGCCTGAGCTATATCTAAAACGCCTGGTAGTCGGTGGAATAGAACAGGTATTTGAAATTAATAGAAATTTTCGTAACGAGGGTCTGTCGACACGCCACAATCCCGAATTTACCATGCTCGAGTTTTATCAGGCTTATTCGGATTATCACCAGTTAATGGATTTGACCGAAGACATGGTACGCCGACTGGCAAAGTCCGTGATTGGGGATACTAATGTAAATTACCAGGGTGATATTTTTGATCTGGGAAAGCCTTTTGAGCGTATGACGGTTGTCGAGGCGATACTGAAATATAATCCCGATCTCGATGCGACAGGACTAGATTCTCTCGATTACTGTCGAGAAATCGTTAAAAAACTGGGAATGCCGGTCGAAGCGAACTGGGGTATCGGCAAATTGCATATAGAAATATTTGAAGAAACGGTCGAGCACCAGCTAATGCAGCCCGTTTTTATAACCGCTTATCCAACTGAAGTTTCGCCACTGTCGAGGCGAAATGATGATAATCCGCTGGTAACCGACCGTTTCGAATTTTTCATCGGAGGTCGTGAACTGGCGAATGGTTTCTCGGAGCTCAATGATCCAGAGGACCAGGCCGAACGTTTTCGGCAACAGGTCGAGGTTAAAGAGTCCGGTGATCATGAAGCCATGCATTACGACGCAGACTATATACGTGCGTTGGAATATGGTTTGCCGCCAACGGCGGGCGAGGGTATCGGAATCGATCGCCTCGTAATGCTATTGACTGACTCGCCAAGTATTCGCGATGTTATTTTGTTTCCGCATATGCGGGCGGAGTAGGGGGCGTTAATTTATTCGGGTATCACGCACGTATTTTCATGCTAAACAGAATTTTGCACACAAGAACTATCGTACTTCGTAGGTGTTTTCAGAGTAAGGGCGCTCGAAATCCTATACCCCGTCATACCGGCCTTCGAGCCGGTATCCATTGCAAAGTGATTACTGAGTATTCCGGGGGCCTCTGAACGATGGATACCGGCTTTCGCCGGCATGACGTAGTGGGCTGGTATGACGACAAAACTCCCTGGAGTTTAGTGCGTGAAAAAGTAATGAGGAAAGATCTACTGGAAATTTATTCAGTTAGACTCGAATTTCCAAACAACCAACCCCGTTACTCGCTCAAAGGTTTAGCCGTCGACAAACCAAGAATCTCCCAATTCTGCATGCCGCCCCGATACCACTTTATCTTATGCGCGGGATATCCAAATTTAAGAAGGGTCTTAATGTTACTGGGAGATTGTCCACACCACATGCCATTGCAGAACATGACCAGTGTTTTGGCACCGCTATAGTCCCACAATCCTTCGAGGTTTTTGGCATTAAATCGTTCTTCGAGTATTTCACCGATCGATATCGGGTCAGCCCCCTTGGCCGGGTTGAGGTTGATCCAGGGAATATTGACCGCGCCGGGAATCGTTCCCTTGGCTGCCCAGTCAGAGGTTCGAGAGTCGACGACGAGAACTGTTTCATCGCCTTCGGCGATCATGTTTAAGTAATTGAGAACTTCGAGTTCGCCGATGGTCTCAACACCTGGAGCCAGGGTCGAAGGTTGAATACAAAATGGTGGGCATTTTCTCGATGTCTTGGCGAACGCTGGGTTGACGGTATTTTTCTGGTTCTGATTACGCATCACCTTGATTTTATCTTCACCGTGTATGACGGTCACGCTTTCGATGGTTGGGGTTATGTTCACCTCTGCCGCGTTAGCCAGGCTATTGACCGTTAGCGAAATAGTAACTGCCCCGAAAAGAATAATTTTTAATAATTTCATTGTTTGTGCTCCTCTGATCCGTGAAACCTCTAGTTAGTGCTACTGTTGAGGTCTATCGGTTATTATTTTAACCTGCTGGCTCAATACTTCGAAACCAAATTTTTAATTTCGCGATTCTTTAGATCAACCCGCCTGACATAATACACGGAAGCAGGTTGGTGAAACTACTTTGGCATAATCAGCGTATTCATATCGATCGAATGCAAAACAATCTCATATTCAAAATAAACCCGGAAGCCGCCATAAACCCATTCACTAATCGGTGGCTCACCAATTGCGTCATAGCGCTGAATCGGCTCACCAAATTCCGCTAGTACCGAGTCCATATTTACACCACGTACAGGCATGGCCTGCACCTGGTCGGATGTGGTGTGCCCGGGAATGGCTACGGTTTCAGCGGTAGCTGATTGCACGACCAGTCCTAACACCATGGCGATGATATAAATTCCGTTACGCATATTTTCTGTCTCCTGATGTATCTCATCAAGCCGATCATCATCAGGACCTGAATGTGTCCCTGATCGACATGCTAATAACTATAGCACGGCAATTTCCATAGGCAAATTTAGCTTAACCTGGGGACGTTTTACTTTAGCAGCGCATCAAGGTCGTTCTCTGGTGGAGACATGGTTGCATTCATGGTTTAATCCGCTGCATGAATTTACCGTTGGAATTGTTTATTGGTCTTCGTTATACCAGGGCCAAACGACGCAATCATTTTATCTCCTTTATTTCGCTTATCTCGATGCTCGGCATCGCCCTCGGCGTGATGGCGCTAATCGTGGTGCTGTCGGTGATGAATGGTTTCGAAAAGGAACTCAGAGAGCGCATACTGGGAATGGTATCGCATGTTACGGTGAGTAGCTTTGACCGACGATTAAAGGATTGGCAGTCGCTTGGCGAGCGCCTTAAAACTCATGAATCAGTTGTTGGCAGTGCCCCTTATATCGAAGCCGAAGCGATGCTCGCTAATTTGTCATCGGTGAGTGGGGCATTGGTCCGGGGCGTAGACCCGGCGTATGAGGATCAGGTTTCCAAAATTCACGAACATATGACTTTTGGTAAACTCACCAATCTCATGCCCGGTGCTTACGGCATTGTGCTGGGTACCGGTCTGGCAAATACCCTCGACGTGGTACCGGGTGATCGGATTACCATGATTACGCCCCAGTCTACTGCTTCGCCAATCGGTTTTTTGCCGCGGTTACGGCGATTTGAGGTAGTTGGATTATTTGAAATCGGGGTTTACGAATACGATCGCAGCACCGCTATTATTCATAACGATGATGCTAGCAAACTGTTTCGACTGGGTGGAGATGTGAGTGGATTGCGACTGCGCCTGGCCAATATGGATGATGCGCCGTTGATACGCGGTGAATTGAGGGATTTGGCAGGTCTGGAATACTGGGTATCGGACTGGACCCTGAGGCATAGAAACTATTTCAAAGCGGTGAAAACGGAAAAGACGGTGATGTTTATTATCCTGTCGTTAATCGTTGCCGTGGCCGCATTCAATATCGTATCGACCCTGGTAATGGTGGTTACCGACAAGCAATCGGATATTGCGATATTACGCACCATCGGAGTATCACCGATGTCGATCATGGGGGTGTTTATGGTGCAGGGGACATTGATCGGCGTAGTAGGTACTTTGCTGGGACTGGGAAGCGGAGTGCTAATAGCCTCCTATATTGATGTCATAATTCCGGCATTGGAACAGTTTTTTCAAACACAGTTTTTACCAACAGGGGTTTACCCAATTACAGAATTACCGTCCGATATGCAACAGTCAGATGTTATCAAGATATCCCTGCTATCTTTTTTCATATCAATATTTGCGACCCTGTACCCGGCACTAAGAGCCGCAAAGACCAGGCCAGCCGAAGCACTGAGTTATGAGTAGTGACGTTCCACGAAACAGGAAGTCAGCCTGATGACTGACTTTGTTATCACTGCTGCTGGCCTGATTAAGACATTTCGCCAGGGTAAGCTCGATGTACCCGTACTCAAGGGAATAGATATCAGTATTGGCAGGGGGGAAACCCATGCAATCGTGGGGGCCTCCGGGGCTGGCAAGAGTACGCTAATGCATCTGCTCGGAGGCCTCGACCACGCCAGTGCCGGTGAAGTTACGGTAGCGGGCAAGTCGATTTCAGGATTGTCGGAAAAGAAACTGGGTGAATTACGCAATCGTCATCTCGGTTTCATTTATCAATTCCATCATTTGCTGCCCGAATTCAGCGCCCGGGAAAATATTGCGATGCCTTTGCTGGTGCGCCGACAACCCAGAGAGACAGCATTGGCCAGTGCCGATGAGTGGCTTGCTCGTGTTGGCCTCGAAGACCGGGCCAGTCATAAACCAGGCGAACTCTCTGGAGGGGAACGCCAGCGTATCGCCCTGGCGCGGGCCCTGGTCACTGATCCCGACTGCCTGCTCGCCGACGAACCAACTGGAAACCTGGATTCACGCACGGCCGCCAATATGCTTGATTTAATCATGGATTTAAACCGACAGGCTAAAACTGCCCTCGTGGTGGTGACGCATGATCTCAATATCGCCGGCCAAATGCAGTATCAATGGCTCATGGAAGACGGCAAACTAAAACGTGAAGGATAGGAAGCCCGAAATGATGGTTGCTTAATTTATTTGCTCAAGCAGCCATTGGACAGGTTCAATCTCATCGGCCTCGCGTAATAGATAAAAACAAAAGCTGGTTCCGATGATTGTACTCGTGCAGGTGAAAACAAGTGTCCAGAACAAGTTCATGTGGACTGGGGTTTAGTTTTTCTTCCACGCTTTCTGCGATTTTTAATGCGAGTCCAGATATGATATCGCCAGAATAAATGAGCCACTAATAGCGAACTAACCGATGATATTGTCGCCACTAGCAGGCTGCCGAGCAACAGCGGTTGCCAGATATAGAGAATTTCCGAGAGTAACCAGTCGAAGCTTAGTTGAAACATAAAGTCGTGGGTTTCGGTACCGAGGATCCATGCCCCGACACTGTAACTAAAGTAAAACATTGGCGGGATAGTGATGGGATTACTGATCCAGACCATGGGCACTGCAATGAGGATGTTGACACGGAACGCGACGGCAGCAATTGCGGCAAGCAGCATCTGAAATGGTATCGGCATAAACGCGCAGAACACGCCCACCGCAATAGCGCCAGAGAATGATCTTCGATTGATATGCCAGAGACCCGGATCCTGCAGGCGCGGACCCAGTACTTTAATCCATCTATTTTCGGTGATTATCCCAGGGTGGGGTAAGTATTTCTTTATCAGTTTTTTTGCCATCTGAATTGTATTATCGATGCTAATCGCCTAATGTGCAAAGTGAATAAGTACACACGCATATGGATGGCATGATCAAGACCGCGATAGCAATGGTCCTCGGATCGGTGATTGTGTTTTACGGCAATCTGATACCTGAGCGACACTGGATAGCATATTTGCCTGTCCTGTTGTTATTCGCCTTTTTTGTGCCCTCATACCGATTCCTGTTCACCTTGTTTGCGGCCTGTCTGTGGGCCGGATTATGGGTGCAGCAAAGCCTGGATACTCGACTTGCAGCCGATTTTGATAACCGCATCGTTAGAGTAAGCGGGGTGATCTCGGATATACCCGAGCACAAAGCCCAGTCGGTTCGATTCCTGTTAAAACCAGATTTTATCGAAGGCTATGTAAAACCTTTACCCGAAACTATACGTCTGGGCTGGTATCGTACGCGGCGGGTTTTACACGCCGGGGAAAGATGGCAATTGCAGGTAAAATTGCGGGTTCCCAACGGCTACCAGAACCCTGGCGGTTTCGACTATGAGCGCTGGCTGTTCGTCAAAGGCATTGGTGCAACTGGCTATGTCAAACCATCTTCGTTCAATCGGGTAACGGGCGTATCGCCATTCTCTCTCATCGATGAATGGCGCAGCGGCATCAAACAGGGAATTGATCGGCAATGTTCCGAATGCAATAACAATGGGCTGATTAAGGCCCTGGCGATAGGATACAGGGCTGATATCGATCCACGCCATCGCCAACTACTGCAGGATACCGGTACGGCGCACCTGCTCGCCATATCCGGTTTGCATATCGGTATCATATCGGCCCTGTTTTTCTATATAGGGAGATTCCTGTGGCGGTTTTACTTTCACCGATTCGAATATAGCAGGCTCCAGTTTTCTGCAACTGTTGCTATCTGCGCTGGCCTGATCTATGCGGCCCTGGCAGGATTCAGTCTGCCAACCGTCAGGGCGTTGATCATGCTGACCGTCATCTTTCTGGCGTTCAATTTCAGAACCAGTGTCAATCTTTTGAACAGTATCGCGATAGCGGTAATAGTAATACTCGTATTCGATCCGCTCTCGGTTGGTTCGTCGTCATTCTGGTTGAGCATTAGCGCTCTGTTACTGATAGCTTTTGCCCAGTATCGCATGACAAATCAACCTCAACGCTGGAAACAAATAGTGATCCTGCAGCTATTGTTTTCCCTGTTGTTTGTACCGATTAGCATTGTGCTGTTTGATCAACTCAATCCGGCCAGTTTCTTTGCTAATATCATTGCTATCCCCCTGGTAAGCCTGGTTATAGTGCCACTGGACATGCTCGGCAGTTTGCTCTCCGGGTTTGACTGGTTTTTTACAGAATGGTTGTTTCGTGCCAGTGATCTACTGCTCAGCCTGCTACTCGATTACCTGCAACTCCTCTTAAATTCGGGTCTGGCGGCGGTTCACTACGGTGGTATTCCCTTCATCGCTTTATGCCTGTCGACAATGGGACTACTGATACTGATGATGCCCGCCGGATTTCCAGCCAGGAAGCCGGCCTTGCTGTTAGTCGTGCTGCCACTGCTGTGGCAAAGAACCGAACTCGAGTTCGGTGCCTATCAGCTAACCGTGCTCGATGTCGGTATGGGTACCTCGGCAGTTATACAAACTAGCCAACATAGCCTGGTGTACGATTTTGGCCCCGGTAATGCCCAGGGATTTAGTTCAGCACAATGGGTTTTAAAACCATATTTACGCTACCAGGGGATTAGAGAACCTGACTTGATGATCATCAGCCATGTCGACCAGGATCACAGCGGTGGATTCTATAGTTTTGTAGCAAACTACGACCCGGCTAAACTGGTATCAGGAACGCCCCTGGAAGTAGTAGGAAAATTTAACCTGGCAAGGCCAATCAAGTCTTGTCATGGATATCCTAAATGGCGCTGGGATGGGGTTAATTTTGAATTTTTAAGCCTGCCGCTAAAATCGACAGCCAGTATTAATAATCGATCCTGTGTGCTGAAAGTAAGCGGATACGATTCAACCCTGCTGGCTGGAGATATTGAATCAGAACAGGAATTGCGTCTGCTCGAAGCCTTACCGGAAAAACTCTCCGCATCGGTGCTGGTGGTGCCCCATCATGGCAGCAGCACTTCATCAACACCACGGTTTTTACGGGCGGTTAAACCGGAATTTTCGTTGTTTACAGTCGGTAAGAATAATCGATGGGGATTCCCCAAACCGGAGGTGCTGGTGAATTATCGGGATGTTAACAGCCAGATCTTACGCACCGATGAACAGGGGGCTATTACAGTTTTCAGTTCTGCCACGGGTCTCAGGCTTGAGGCTCATCGCCAGCCCGGTTCGAAAATTTGGTACTAATTCAGTACGGGTTCGGAAGCATCTAGGGCGATATCTCCGATATCGCATCAACGCGGTAAAAAACTTCTCATCACAGACGCGATTACAGTATGATGTGCAGCATTCAAACTGGAGGCAAAACTTGTGTTGGAACTGGTTCAGGCAGGCGGCTGGTTGATGATCCCGATATTGCTGTGCTCGGTAATCGCGGTAGCGATTATTGGCGAGCGGTTGTGGATCCTGCAGTACAAAAAAGTGATACCAGAGAAGTTGCTTACCGGTATCTGGAATTTACTGGATAAAGACGCCCTCACAGAAAAACATATTAATGAAATTGAAAACGGTTCGCCGCTTGGGCAGGTGCTGGCAGCAGGCCTGATTAACAGGCACTTGTCACGCGAATTGATCAGGGAAAGCATCGAAGAAACCGGTCGCCATGTGGTACACGAAATGGAACGTTTCATGAATACACTGGGCACGATTTCGACCATTACTCCATTACTCGGATTGCTCGGAACGGTAATCGGCATGATCAAGGTATTTACCGCCATAACGACGATAGGTGTTGGCGATCCCACACAGCTTGCCGGTGGTATTTCGGAGGCGTTGATTACGACGGCCGCCGGACTAAGTGTTGCGATCCCGAGTTTAATTTTTTATCGCCACTTAAAACGAAAAATCGATGAGCTGGTAGTCGGCATGGAACAGGAAGCAATGAAACTGGTGGAATTTTTACAGGGTGACAGGAAAAACTTTAGTGCCGGCGAGCCCGTGACCAGTTCATGAAATTTAACAGCCCATCATCAGACGAAGAAGCAACTATCAATCTGACGCCGCTGATTGATGTGGTTTTTCTGCTGCTGATTTTCTTCATGGTATCCACCACCTTCGATACCACGTCGCAACTTAAAATCAAGTTACCCGAAGCGAGCGAAAACAAAACTACCAGCGCAGTTAAACCGCTTTACCTGATGATCGATGCAAAGGGGCGCTTTTTTATCAACGCTCGTGAATTGAGCAGCCAGAAGAGCGAAGCCTTATTGTTTGCCCTGCAATCCGTGGTAAAGGGGAGCAATATGCCTATCGTGATTCAATCAGATGCCAGTTCCCCGGTGCAATCGCTGGTAACCGCGATGGATGTCGTTGCAAGGCTTGGCCTGAGCAAGGTTTCGATTGCAACCACTCGCCCGATCGAGTAAGCCATAACAAGCATGTGTGTCTCCCTTGATAACCCTTAGCAGATGAAACCTATTACTGAAAATATGACTGGCCTTCAGGCCTATCGTGCGCTGCTTTCACTGGCATTCGAGCACAAGATTTACTTTCTGCTGGCAGTAATCGGTATGATTGTTTTCGCAGGGACCGAGGCTTCCTTCGCCTACATCATGAAACCGATGCTCGATGAGGGATTTATCGATCGCGATCCACTCATGATCAAGTTAATCCCCCTCGCCATCATAGCGATTTTTTCGGTGCGTGTAGTAGCTGTGTTTATGCGTACCTATTGTATGGATTATATCGGCCGTAGGGTTATTAATTCATTGCGTAAAATGATGTTTGAAAAACTCATGACAATGAGTAGTTCGGAGTACGATCAAGCCTCGTCGGGTTCGATCATTACCCGGTTTTCGTACGACGTCGAACAGATTTCGGGCTCGGTATCATCATCGCTCACCACCTTTATACAGGACACACTGCGTATCGTGGTGTTGCTCTTGTATATGTTTTGGCTTAACTGGCAGCTAACCCTGATTTTTCTTCTCGCCGGACCGATTGTATTTTTAATCGTTGTCAAAGTTTCGGGTCGGTTCCGTACCATTAGCAAGCATATTCAAACTTCGATGGGTGATGTTTCCCATATAGCACAGGAAGTAATTGACTCTAACCGGGTTGTCAAAATATTCGGTGGAGACGACCTCGAGCGCCGAAAGTTTGAAGATATTAATGAACACAACCTGAAGTTGAATCTAAAAATGTCGATTGCAAGATCAATTACGATGCCATTGATCCAGCTAATCGTTGCCATCGCTTTCGCGGCGATCGTCGCCTTCGCAACCTCGGAATCGATGCAGGGTGTTATCACCACCGGTGATTTTGTATCCTTTTTGTTCGCGATGACCATGTTGTTCCCGCCGATGCGTGCGTTGTCGTCTATTAATGCGAATATTCAGCGGGGCATTGCCGCGGGTGAAAGTATCTTCGAATTTATCGACCGGGAGAGTGAAAAAGACGAAGGCGAGCTCGAACTGGAGCGAACCGAAGGGCATATATCTTTCAAGAATGTAGCCCTCAAATACCGCAGCGGCAATCAATATGTACTCGATAAGATCAGTTTCGAGGTCGAGCCCAATCAAACGATTGCCATTGTCGGTCGCTCCGGCAGTGGTAAATCGAGCCTGGTCAATCTCATCCCTCGCTTATACGAGCTCGATGATGGTGAAATTCTTCTCGATAAGATACCTATCCAGGATTATAAGTTAAAGGATTTACGTCGGCAGATTGCCTACGTGGGGCAGGACGTGCACCTGTTCAACGATACTATCCGCAACAATATCGCTTATGGTTTAAGTCACGAGGTCAGCGATGAAAAAATAATCGAGGCCGCGAAACAGGCCTATGCCTGGGAGTTCATCAAGGAGCTGCCTGGTGCAATGGACACCATAGTAGGTGAACGAGGCATAATGTTATCCGGTGGTCAGCGCCAACGCATAGCCATCGCACGAGCCCTGCTCAAAGATGCACCTATTCTAATACTCGATGAAGCGACATCGGCGCTGGATACCGAATCTGAACGTTATATTCAGCATGCGATTGAAAACCTGATGAGTGATCGCACCACTCTGGTGATAGCGCATCGGCTATCCACGATCGAACACGCGGACAGAATTCTGGTGCTCGATGCGGGTGAATTGCTGGAGCAGGGCAACCATCAAAGCCTGTTAGACAGTGATGGCATATACGCCCGGCTCCATTCGATGCAATTCCGCGACATTGCCGATATCGATGGCTCCCTGCAGGATGCTAGCGTGACCCGGAGTCGGACTATAGCGCTCGATAAAACCGTGCTCAGCGACTGGATAAATGCCCCAACCCAAAAGCGTCAGGGCTGGTGGCTGTGGTCGATGAATCCCCTGTCCATTTCGATGATGCCATTGTCATTGTTGTTTTACCTGTTATCGAGTCTGCGCCGTCTTGCTTATCGGACTGGTATTTTTAGATCGGCGCGCTTACCGGTGACGACGATAGTGGTAGGCAATATTACGCTTGGTGGTAACGGTAAAACCCCGGTTGTTATCGCGCTCTACCAGCTCCTGGAAAGCAAAGGCTACAAACCGGCAATTATTACCAGGGGTTATAAAAGCGGCAACGAAAAAAAGATCCAGTTGCTATCGGCGGGTGGAACCGATAGCAGGGCAGGTGACGAGGCCAATATGCTTTCAGAAATTTGCCGGTGCCCCATCGGTGTTGGATCTAGACGGGTGGCTGCAGCGCGCAGCATACTCGAAAAATTCCCCGAGGTAGACGTCATATTGTCAGACGATGGCTTACAGCACTATGCACTCAAGCGTGACATCGAAATTGCTGTCTGTCGCTACGTAGCCTTTGGCAATGGCATGTTAATACCCGCTGGTCCGTTGCGCGAACCACGGCGTCGCCTGGCAAAGGTCGATCTCTCGATTAACCGGGATGGCGATCAGATAATCGAGTACCTGGAGCAGGCATGGAACTTACAGGATCCGCAGACCAGAAAGTCTATCTGGGAATTTAAGGGACAACAGGTACACGCCGTCGCCGGCATCGGTTTTCCGGAAGTTTTCTTTGCCAGCCTTCGTCAAGCAGGCATAGTTCCCATCGAACACGAATTTCCGGACCACCACGATTTCAGTGCCGAGGACCTGGATTTGAAGCCCAATTTACCTATCCTCGTCACCCACAAGGATGCGGTAAAGTTAAGAGGCATGGCTAATCCAGATATCTGGGCGGTTCCGCTTGGGGTCGAACTATCGCAGGATTTACAGGACCAGATAATGAATTTACTGGAGACTAAACATTATGGATAAACATTTACTCGATATCCTGGTTGACCCAATTTCGAAGGGGCCGCTGATTTACGATAAAAAGAACCAGGAACTCATCTCCAGGGCTTCGCGGCTGGCTTACCCGATCAGAGACGGGATTCCGGTCATGCTTCCAGAAGAGGCGCGTGAGCTCAGCAATGATGAACTAGACAAACTATAGCAATATCGCCGTTGTAGGATGGGTGCTACCCATCGATTTGAATCTGTTGACCGTTATGTTGCTGGTGGGTCTGTTTTTGATGGGTTGCACCCATCCTACGCCCTGGCGGTTTAGTTGTAATCTCAGGAATGAATAGCAGGGGTCCCAATGCAATATTCGTGGAAACTCGATAAACACCAGGTCCTGTTCAGCAAGTACTTCCGCCTGGAGGAACTCAGCCTCTCGCATGAACTGTTTGAAGGCGGTTACAGTAATATATTTACCCGTGAAATTTTCGAGCGTGGTTCAGTAGTGGCTTTATTGCCCTACGATCCTGAACGTCGAACAGTCGTGCTAATCGAACAGTTTCGGGCAGGAGCGATTGGTGATGAAAAAACGCCCTGGCTACTGGAGTGCGTTGCCGGTGTTATCGAAGAGGGTGAATCCGAAGAACAGGTAGCCATCCGTGAAAGCCATGAAGAAGCTGGCTGCGAAGTAAAAAAATTACATCAAATCAGTCGTTACTACGTCAGTCCCGGCGGCACCACGGAACTATGTACCCTTTATTGTGGAATCATCGACAGCGAGGGAATTGGCGGTATTCACGGTCTCGACCATGAAAATGAAGATATTCGCGTCGAAGTAGTCGATGCCGATAGCGCTTATGCGATGGTCCGAGATGGCAGGATAAAATCCTCGGCGACGATTATTGCATTGCAGTGGCTGGAGTTGAATGAGCAGCGATTGAATAGCTGAGAGTTTTTATAGTTTTTCTGCGTGAAACAACAACGAGGAGAGTACTAGCGTACTAAAACAATTTAAAACGCCATCGAAATCGCTACCATACCCACCCCACTCAGGACGATGGTATAGGGCAGGGCCATATACATCATCCTGCCGTAGGACAGGCGAATTAAAGGCGCCAGTGCCGAGGTCAACAGGAACAGGAAGGCAGCCTGGCCATTAGGTGTTGCCACGCTAGGCAGGTTGGTACCGGTGTTGATCGCGACTGCGAGCATATCGAATTGTTCACGGGTGATGTCTCCCAGCCTTAGCGCCTCGGCTACTTCGTCGATGTACACGGTGGCGACGAAAACATTGTCGCTAATCATAGATAAAACACCGTTGGCGATGAAAAACATCAGCGGCTGAATATCAATGTCCATGGTTAATACCCAGGCAATAACCGGGGTAAACAAATGCTGTTCGTGAATAACGGCGACGATCGCAAAAAATACCACCAGTAACGCGGTAAATGGGAGTGCTTCTTCGAAAGCATGCCCGATTCTATGTTCTTCGACGATGCCATTAAAGGCAGTCAGTAGCACGATAACCATCAGGCCGACAATGCCGACCGAGGCGACATGGAAGGCCAGCGAGAACATGAGGATGATCCCGACCAGGGCCTGGGTGATCAACCTCGCATTCATTCTGGCGTCTCGATTAGCATCTTCCTCGGCATCATACTCGACCAACACCTGTGCCACCGATTCGGATAGCTTGGCGCCATAACCAAACCACTGGAGTTTTTCGAGTAACACACTGGTAGCCAGGCCAAAAACCAGGACCGGCATGGTCACGGGCGCCATTCGCAAAAAGAATTCAATAAAATTCCAGCCTGCACGTTCGGCAATTAACAAGTTTTGTGGTTCACCGACCAGGGTGCAGACTCCACCGAGTGCGGTACCAACCGCACCGTGCATGATTAAACTACGTAGAAACGAACGAAATTGATCGAGCTCCTCGCGATGGAAATCGTGAACTTCCTGATCACCACTGTAATCGTGTTCATCGTGAAATTTCTTGCCGGATGCGACCCTGTGATATACCGCATAAAAACCAACCGCAACCGTTATTAAAACCGCGGTTACGGTGAGCGCGTCCAGAAAAGCACTTAGGAAGGCAGCGGTAAAACTAAATAAAAATGCCAGCAACGCCTTTGACTTGATCGATAAAAGAATTCGAGTAAAGGTAAACAAAAGTAATTCACGCATGAAATAAATGCCGGCAACCATGAACATCAATAACAAAATAACTTCAAAATTACCGATGGTTTCGCGATAAACCGATTCAGGCGAAGCCATGCCTATAACAATCGCCTCAATTGCGAGTAAGCCACCAGGCTGTAACGGATAGCACTTAAGAGCCATCGCCAGGGTCAGGATAAATTCGATAATCAGCATCCAGCCGGCGACAAATGGGCTAATGACGAAGACGATGGGGTTGATAATCAAAAAAGCGATAATTAGCTGTTTGTACCATTTTGGTGATTGCCCGAGAAAATTCGAAATGAATGCCGAGCCGAGTTGTGATGCCATATGGAGATATATCGTGCCGATTGAGGTAGTTCATTATAACCACAATTAATTACATTGTGGATTGTTAAAAAACTATTTATGAGGAGATGTTTGTTGACCAAACTGTTGTTGAAATTCAAGCATATTTGGTTGCAATTCTGGCGTTTTATTTCGTTACGGCTGCAGCAATTGCCGAATTCGGGTGGGTGTCGCCCTCGTGCGACATGCAGGTTAAGCCGACTCCTGCGATGAGCAACAACTGACGATCAGCATGAGCAGACTCACCAGCAACAAGATGCTGGATAAGGCGAGTAAGGTCTCGGCGATGGTGATATTAAAAATTATCACCGGCGTATAACCGCAGGCTGTTTGTACTTCGAAAATGGCCGGGAACCATTTGTCGAGTGCAAACCAGGGTGGCAGGCCGGACTCCATGTCACAGTCGCCGAAAACCCAGCCACGTTCAACGGCCAGGGTTTGCCAGCTGCGTTCGACAAAACCAAGCATCATGACGCTGTTGGCCAGATGAAGGCCTCTCTGCAGCCATCGATTACTACCGGCAAACAGTGCGATCAGCGCCACAAGGGTGAAGCCGAGTACCCAGATACGAACATGTATGCAGAGCACACAGGGCCATTCACCAAGCACGTATTGATAAAACAGGGCCGATGCTTCCAGGCCCAGGCCGAGCATGAATAGCAGCATCCAGTAGAGTTTCTGGTGGCCGCGTAACTTCATTATTCCCATCATTAAAATTTGTTCCTGCATTGAGCTATGAATCAGACCAACGAATAAGCACAGGGTTCAGACAAGCCCGCATATTGCACAAAGGCGGCACCCATATTGATGAACATATTTATCATTCAATAATATATCTCGGAATTTTGACATGATTAAAAGTTACAGTTTGTGCCTGAACGAATTCAGGAAAAATCTGGCTGCTCTCGGCAACTGCTCCCTGCGTTGCTCTACCACCT
>JBGUEB010000041.1:0-17228 GCA_041821565.1 Gammaproteobacteria bacterium
GCATTGACCAGCAACCTGTTGAGTTGAATAAGGCCCGCATTGAGGTTACCGCAAATAGCCTGTCGCCGCTCAGGCGAGGCCTGTTCATCCAGCGAATCCAGAAGTGCAGTGCTGGCGTTTGCATGGGCAGCGATTGAATTCAGTCGGTGTTTGCCATGCTTGTCCTGAGCCAGCTGTTTCAGCACTGGCGTCGGCGTAGCAGGATTTTTAACCAGCTTATCCAGAATTACTGAATCGTTTTCCAGAGCCAGCCGTTGTAACAGCGAAACCGGCGTGTAAGCTGCCTGGGCGAATATCCTCGGGTGGCGACGCTGTGCGAATATGTTTTTTTCGCAGGCAGTGCGTGCCGGTGCACTCAACCAGGGGTGCAAGGCAGCCGACTGATAGGGGTCAGCACTATTGCAGGCCTGATCAAGCAAAGCTGAGAGCGTGTTGTCGCTGGAGGCTATCATCGCAGCGCAACTCATTTCTCTGACTCGGCTTCAGTCAGCACATCGTCTGCCTGACTGACTGATTGAAGATCCATACAGGCAGCGACCAGCTCGATCACTTCGATCACTTCAAGCCGATCATCGTTGCCAGTCGATTTCACGGCATCTTCAAACATATTCATGCATTTCGGGCAGTTGACCACAAAGGCATCAATACCTTCTATTTCTGCAGCTTCGCGCATGCGATTTTCGGCCGGCTTTTCCATCTCGAGCGGATCCGGCGTCCAGATACGCCCGCCCCCAGCGCCACAACAAAATGAATTGCAACGATTGCGTGGCATTTCGACAATTTCTACGCCGATACTCGCGAGCAGATCACGCGGTGCACCGTATTCCTGGTTTAGTCGACCCAGATGACAGGAGTCATGGTAGGTTACTCTACGCCCGAGCTTGCGCACCAGCGGTATACTGCCATTGGCGAGCATACGATTAATCATTTGGGTCGCATGCACAACCTCAAACTCACCACCAAATTCGGGGTATTCATTCTTTAGGGTGTTGTAGCTATGCGGATCGGTAGTGACGATGCGTTCGAATGTGCAGCCAGCAAGGGTTTTGATATTGTGCTCGGCGACGTGTTCAAACAAACCTTCCTCGCCGACCCGACGTACATCGTTGCCAGCGGTCATTTCACCTTCATAAAGAATACCGAAATCAACTCCGCTAGCCCGCAGGATGCGTGCAAATGTCTGGGCTACTTTCTGGTATCGTGGATCAAAGGAAGCATAGTCACCGACAAACCAGAGTACCTCGACGGCTTGCTTGCGCGCATCCTTGATCTCGAAATCAAGTTTCTTGGTCCAGGCGGCTCGCTTGCGCTTGTTTTCGCCGATAGAGTTACCTCTTTTCTGTATATTTTGCAGTGCGGTCTGTACCGCGGGATCCATTTCACCCTCTTCCACCAGCGCACGGCGCATCTCTACGATCATGGGTACATGCTCTATGCCCACTGGGCATATCTCCACGCAGGCAGCACAAGTTCGGCAGGACCAGAGTGTCTCACTGCGTATCTGATTGACGCCATCGCCGACGATCTCTAACACCCCAGCTTCTGGGAGTGCGCTATTTTGTAGTGTGCTATTGGCCAGTTCGCGCAAGCTCAGCACAAGGTCACGGGGTGATAATGGAAAGCCGGTGGCGTTGGCTGGACAGGCTTCGTGACAGCGGCCGCATTTGGTGCAGGCATCGACATGCAGCAACTGTTTCCAGGTAAAATCGGTGATCAGCCGGTGGCCGATAGTTTCGGCCTCGAGATCTGTTTTCGGCAGGCGTGCAGCTGGTTTTGGATCACGCAGCGAAAGCGAGGCCATTGCGGTAAATATGTGCTTGGCCTTGGTAAAGGGCAGTACACCGATGAAGCTGAAAGCCAGCAAGCCGTGGAACCACCACAATCCGTAACGAATCTCACCTGCAGCTGCGCTGGAAAGCCCCAACCCGTCGAGCAATATTGCGACCAGCGCACCCACCGGTGACCACCAGCGGTAATCCCAGACAGTGGGGTTAGCCTGCAACCAGATCAATCGGTCTGCTTCTAGCAAAAAGCCGGTAACACCGATTAATATTAGCGTCCATAGGAACAACCAGTCTTCGCGCCGATACCAACTGCGGTCGTAATCCGGCTCGTCCGGATTTCGGTCCGGGCGCTCGTAGTCGAGCTTGGGCAATGCCAACCATTTGCGCCTGTACATCATGTAAATCAGACCAGCGACGAAGCCGAGGCCAGCCAGATCGACGATCAGGGAAAACCACAGGTAAAAGGAGCCATACCAGAATCTCCAGCCAGTAACAGGCGCCAGAATATCGTACTCGAGAGTGATCGTAGCAGTGCCAATGAACAACACCGCGAAACCAAAGAAGATCAAAGCGTGGGCTTTGCCAGCGCTATTGTCGCGACGTTTCAGATTGCGATGACTGAGTAGCTCTCCGACCATGTTACCCAGGCCTTCGGCAATGCCAGAAAGCGATAGTGACTGGCCGCGGCGGTACTTGCGTATTTGCACGTAACAGCCGTAGCTGAAAGCAACAATGGCTGCGACGGCGGCAACATAAAACGTTACCATCATCCAGGTGGGGAAATCCTGGAACAGTATGCGGGTTACCGCCTGAGGCTCGTGGCCGGGGTCGATCATGTCATCGCACTCCAGGGCATGGCTAGGGTTGAGCCCAAGGTTATGGGTCTGTGAAGGAGAGTAGTCGAGGGTCAGTTAAGAAGTCGACAAGGTATCTTTCGATTCATCATCCTTTTTTACCTGACGGTACAGAAACTGCAGGACCCTCTGTCAGCAGAGTCCCGCAGCCCTGTTCCTGTTTAACCCTCGTACTCGATCTCGAACTTGCCACCAGGTATATACGGCGATCCCCAGACGGCCACTTCGCGGATGTAAGGTTCGGGGTGCTGAGGATCATCACATTCAATCTCACGTGCGAGCCGCTGGCCATCAAAGGTCGCGTCGGCCATCAATTTGGGCGCCCAGGCATCTCCAATCAGGTAGACACCCTTGATATCGTTATCCGCCCACTCATCCTTGCGTGCCTTGAGGCCGTTGAACAGTTCACACTCCGAATGACGACCCGTCACCACAACCAGAGAATCGAACTCGTGCCAGTCGAAATGGGTATTTTCACGCCGGGGCAACTTACCGGGGCCGCGGTACTCACGACGGTAACCATCGCCGAAGATGGGATACAACTGGATGCGGTTGGCCTCAGCCTTCGACGCCCAGATATCACCGATTACTTCGATGCCTAGCTCATGCAGCATGCGATGCATGTTTGGCGCCTCGAGCGTAAAATGCATGTAGTGGCCAAGGCCGACGCCGGTGGCAATGGTGACATCGTGACCCGCTTCGTTGAGCTTTTGCGCCAGGCTCGGCGCCATGTAGTAAGGATCGCAGTTGAGTATCATTACCTTTTTACCAATCGGCTTATCACCGGCGAACACCTGCTCTGGTGTCAGATGGGTCGGCAGACTGGCATCGATTCCCTGTACTGGATCGTGGGTCAGCGCGTTAGTACCATCGGTATTCCAGGAGGCACCGGTTGCAATGACAATCTTCTCGGCGCCATATTCCAGGCAGTCGTCGACGCTCAGCGGTTTACCGCCTAGAGCAATTTGTGAATCCTTGTTTTTCTTGACCAGTTTCTCGAGTTGTATTTCGCGGTAGTCACGGTGGTAACCCCACTCACCAAGGCCGGGCAAGGTAGCAATGTCATTCGTGGAACCACCAATCTTGTCCCCCTGGTCAACCAGGTGAACGGTATATCCCCGCTCCATCAGTACGCGAGCACACTCTGATCCGGAGGGACCCGCTCCGACTACCAGCAGGGAATCATCAGAACCGGCTTTGGGGAATCTCTCAGGATGCCAGCCACGGCGATACTCTTCACCGGATGTTGCGTTTTGGGTGCAAATCATCGGTGGCCCACCGATTTCCCAGCGCGAGATACAGACGTTACAGCCGATACAGACGCGAATATCATCGATACGACCTTCGTCGATTTTGTTTGGCAGGAAGGGGTCGGAAATGGAGGGACGCGCTGCGCCGATAATGTCCAGGTGGCCAGCCCGAATAACCTCGGCCATCTTTTCCGCATCGGTGAAACGACCAACGCCGAGCACCGGTTTTTTTGATGCCTGCTTAATGAATTTCTGCCATGGGATCTGGTGCCCCTGGCGGTAAAATCGTGACGGCCCGGCGTCCTCGCCCCACTCGGCGATATCACCCACATTCACGTCCCAGACATCGACGAAGGGATCGGCCAGTTCGACAAATTCAAGAGCATCAACCTCCACCTCGACACCAGCATCGGCGATCAGGGTGTCGACCGCGAAACGGGTAGCTATCGCGCAATCGTCACCAACCGCAGTCTTCACTTTTTCCAGGGTCTCGATCCAGAAGCGCGCGCGATTCTCGAGCGAGCCTCCGTACTTGTCCTTGCGCTTGTTGTAGTAGGGCGAGAGAAACTGCAGTGGCAAATAAGAGTGGGCGCCGTAAACATAAACGATATCAAAACCAGCGTCACGCGCACGACGCGCTGCATCGACGTAGTAACCCTGCACCATTTCGATATCATCGAGATCCATTTCCTTACAGTAGGTCATGGTCTCGAATTCTGAAGCGTACTGGCTGGGTCCACGCGGCGTACAACGCGATTCCATACAAGGGGCGTGAGAACCGCCGTACCACAACTCGACACCGGCGAGGGAATCGTATTTATGGATATAATCCGTCATAGGACGCAGGTTGCGCACATCACCCTCGTCCCATAATCTGGCTGAAAGCCGGTGCGTGTCATCGGATTCGGGATGAATCGACAAATACTCAGTATTGATACCAGCCCAACCACCTTCAGCTTTTATCGAGCGGTGTGCGGCCTGAAAGCCAGGCTTGTCCGATCCCGCGCCGATGCAATGGGGAACCTGGTAAAAACGGTTCCTGAGTGTTTTCGGGCCAATCTGGATGGGCTCAAACAAAATGTCATGTTTTGGATCGCGTGCCATTGATTATTCCTCCGAATATTGGTTTATTTGCGAGATGTTTTCTGCCTGTTCTGTATTAAGCTGTTGATTAATTACTTTGCGCGATTGCCCTTGCTCGGGTCGTAGAAAGGCAAACTGTGAATCGTCGCCGAGCAAGTCAGGTTCGGCCCCCTGACTTCGACTTTAGTGCCAGGTTCGGCAAGTGCGGGGTCGACCTGTACCAGTGCAATCGATTGATTCAATACGGGTGAAAAATTTGGTGCGGTTACCTTGCCTACCTTTCGGTCACCCTGAAACAATTCGGCGTCCGCATCCACCGCGATATCGCTGTCTGCAACGATGCCGCAAACCTTGATTTTTTCCTTGCCGATGGCGTCCATACAGGCCTGTTTACCGCGATAGTCACCCTGCTTGTCTTTCGATACCGCAAAGCCGAGCCCGACTTCCCAGGGCGAGTTACTTTCATCCATATCAAATGGATAAAACAACAACGCTGCCTCCACCCTGATCGCATCAATACAGTTAAAGGTACAGGGCAGTACTCCAAGCGGTCGGCCATGTTCGAGAATCGAATCCCAGATAGCGCCTACATCAGCGGCCCTGGCAAATATTTCGTAGCCACGCTCACCGGAGAAACCGGTACGCGAGATAATACAATCGTGTCCAAACAGTGTCGTCGATTGCTGGTGAAAGTATTTCAAACCTGCCAGGTCCATCGGCGTATGATCTTTCAGCACCTCCAGTGACCTGGGTCCCTGAAATGAAATATCGTGCAAATCGTCATCAAATTGAATGTGGACATTCTTGCCCTCGGCCGATTTCTGTAACTGCTCCATTGCGGTGCCGCCGCCGTGAACCAGCATTATGTGGTTCGGGGCCAGGTTGAACATGATGCAATCATCGGTAAAGCCGCCATTCTCATCGAGTATGATTGCGTATACAGAACGCCCGGCGGAGATTTTTGTCATGTCACGGGTAATCATATGGTCCGCAACGGCAAGCGCATCAGGGCCGAGAATATGAATTTTCTTAAGACCCGACACATCGAATAATCCGGCAGTGCTACGCACAGCTCGATGTTCGTCATTGACATCCTGGTCATATTCCCAGGCCATTCCCATATCGTTCCAGTCTTCGAGTTCAGCGCCCAGAGCAACATGGCGCTGCGCGAGTGCAGTATTTCTTTTAAACGACATAATTTTTCTCCCCCAACGTGAATTCGCAATCTCCGAGGCTTCATCTGATGCGCATTAATCAGAGATCTTCAGAAGTACCTTATGTTTGTTGTTATGCCACTAATCGTCAATTGCCCGTCAGTATTACTACCTTGTGAGTAAGGTTACAAAACACCTCGGCTTTGTAATAATATGATTCAGGCAATTATTTCCCGGTGATCTTACGAGGTAGCTGGATCTGATTGTCGTTTACTTGATCCTGGTAATGCAATTCGGGCTTGTTGCCATATATAATGGTCGATTGCATCACTTTGGTAGTAGGGGATTTCATGCAAACACTCGATATTGCGCAGAACGCGCCTACGCTACCCGATAGTGGCAGCACGGGAAATTGCTGCGATGCTTACAAGCTTCTCAATTCCACGCTACTCGAAGTTTTCGCAAAACCTGATTCTGTCTATCCTTATACCGTGATGCTGAACGGCATCGAGGACATAGTCGCCGTCCGCGCCAGTGCCATTTACCACCTTCAAACAGGAGCGACCCAGGCTAATACGATCGCCAGTACCGGAGATATGGCAGGCTATGCGGTAATTATACAAAATTTTGCCAATTCGCTTGATCAAAACACTCCGAAACTAAAACTCTGGTACAACGACAACAATTATTCCGACCTGCTCATTAAAGCCATTAAAATAGAAAGCGAAACAGATGCCGAGTATGTTTTGCTAGTGCTGATTTGTGATGATGCACAAGCACTGATAACAGCACAGGCGGATGTCATCGAGGTTCTCACACAAGGTTTATCGGATATCTTTCGTGCCACTCGACAAGTCCAGGTAAATCGGCGCCATGTGGTACAAATGGAACGTGCTAGTATCTCCAGGGAACTGCATGATTCGCTAGCCCAATCCCTCACTTATCTCAAGATCCAGGCAAGCCGAATGCAGTCGATTTTTGAAAATGAACGGGAAAAAGCAACTGTCAATAAACCTGAACTGGAGCTGGTGGTAAACGACTTGCGTGACAACCTAAACATCGCTTATCGTCAGCTGCGAGAATTGATGACGACATTCCGGCTTACCGTTAATGGCGAGAGTTTTCACCAGGCGATAGAAGATTCCGTTCGCGAATTTGAAAAACGCATCAGGATTGCTTTCGAACTAGACAACAGGCTGGATGATGATGAACTGACCATTGATGAAGAAATGCAGGTTCTGCATATCGTCCGCGAGGCATTGTCTAATATTGTGCGGCATTCACACGCAAAGCGTGCCCGCGTCGGGTTACGCCATCAAGATGGCAACAGTATCTGTATCAGCATCAAAGATGACGGTGTCGGAATCGACACAACGCAAAAACGGGCTCAACATCTGGGTCTTATCGTCATGCAGGAACGTAGTCGCAACCTGGATGGAAATTTTAGCGTACAGGAATTAGAAGGTGGTGGAACTGAAATACAGGTTAGCTTTACCCCAAAAAAATTCGCGATGCCGGCTTAACACCAGTAATATTTTGTGGAAATTAGATAATCTTTGCCCCCAATGAACGATCACCAGGCCCCTTATTCCGTTATTGTCATCGATGACCACCCGCTGTTTCGTCGGGGTGCCGTGCAATTGTTTGAGCTTGATAGTGGTTTCGAACTTATCGGAGATGCAGCAGGTGGTGAAGAAGGTATCGATTTGATCCGCCAACTCGATCCAGACCTGGTACTGCTTGACTTGAATATGAAGGGTATGGACGGTATCGCGGTATTAAAAAAGCTGAAAACAATCGAGCATAATTCGATAATAATCATGCTAACCGTTTCGAATTCGGAAGATGACATCGTTGCAGCGTTACGCTGTGGTGCCGATGGTTACCTGCTCAAGGATATGGAACCGGAAGAGATTTTAATAAAATTACGTCGCGCAATTGGGGGACAGACGGTACTCGAAGAAGGGATTTCATCCCGTCTGGCAAATATGCTGCGAAATGAAACGCCTTCACCACCAATTAACCAGATAGATTTTACTGTACGTGAAGACCAGATCGTAGCTTTAATCGCCGAGGGTAAGAGTAACAAGGTAATCGCTCGTGAACTGGGGATCAGCGATGGGACGGTAAAAGTGCACGTTAAAAACATACTGCGTAAACTAAACTTGAGCTCACGCCTGGAAATTGCAGTATGGGCGTTTGAAAACGATTATGCTAAAAGCGGACAGGATCAAGCCTGAACTATACCCATTGGATTACCCCTGACGGGGAATTGCGCAATCCAGGATTGTCTATCAACATCGTCTGTTAATTACAACATAAGGGCTAAGAAATAATTGGGTATCAAACTCCACAGCGGTTTAGATAAAGACTCTCCCAAAAAAGATGCGCAGTCAAAACAAGCACATCGTTCGAGTGTCGATGAGCAATATCGCAACATGATCCAGAATTTGCCGCAGGTAGTATTCGAAATTGACATGAATGGCTGCTGGTCTTTTTTAAATGCCAGCTGGACCCTGTTTTCCGGATTCAAGGTAGATGAATGCATAGGCAGCAGCTATATGGACTACGTGCACCCGCAAGATCGCTCCCGTTGCAAGGGGGTATTCGACAAGATGCGAAGTGGTGAAGTCGAACACTGTAACGATGCATTTCGATTCCTGGTCTCCGACGGTAACTATCTGTGGACAGAAATTCACGCCGCAACGGCGCGCTCACCCGAAAACGAGCTCAACGGTATTGTTGGCACAGTTAATAATATTAGTGATCGTGTTAGCGAAGAAGAACTACTTCTCGCAAACCAGAGAACCTTAACTGCTACCTTAAACGATCTGCCTGGAATGGTGTACCGTTGCAGAAACAACCCGGACTATACCATGGAGTACGTCAGTGGCAGCAGTCACCAACTCACTGGTTACGATGCGCAAGATATCATCAACAATAAACGCCTTTCCTATGGCTCGATGATTCATCCGGATGACAAACTAGGGGTATGGGAAGGCGTGCAAAAAGGTATCCGTGAAAATCGTCGATTCGAGCTGGTTTATAGAATCGTTACCGCTGATGGAAAGGAAAAAACGGTATGGGAGTGCGGTAAAGGCATATTTGCCAATAACAACGAGTGGCTGGGCCTCGAAGGATTAATCATTGACTTCACGCGTCAGAAGGCTAACGCACATAATCATCTGGAGAGTCAGTTTTACGATGACGTGACCGGCTTGCCCTCGCTGCCTCTTTTTCTGGATCGGTTGCAGAGAACGATTCAATGCGCTGGCGACAAGGATTTTGATGCTACATTATTTGTAGTCCATCTGGATCGAGTATTGAATGTGCTCGATCAGGTTGACAAGAATGCATTCGATAAAGCATCTATAGAGGTCGGTGAGCGACTAGCCAGTATCACCGGTCCACGGGACAGCATCACCCATCTCGAGAACGAACGCTGGGGTATTCTGATCGATAATCGAGATCATAAACTTTCAGTATCAAGCGTAGCACAGCAGATTCAGGATTTGTTCCTGGAGCCCATCATGATTGGCAGTTCGAAGATTTATGTGACCACCAGCATCGGCGCCGCACCGTGCCATGACGCACTTCAAAATGCTGAAGACCTGTTGTGTAACGCAAGTCATGCGATGGACCGGGCCCATGCCCTGGGTGGCGGCAGGTATGAAATTTTCGACCCACGAATTCACAAGCAATACATCGCCGGAATCTAAAAACTATAGGCTTGGTTAGTCCTGCCTGAGCCAGTTAAACCCTCGGCAATCCTGTTATATGCCGAGATAAGCCTTACGCACGTGATCGTTATCCATGAGCCCTTTAGCCTCCCCTTCGAGCGCTATGGTTCCAGTTTCCAGAACATATCCATGACGCGCCAGTTCCAGTGCCAGTTCGGCATTTTGTTCTACCAGGATAACCGAGACGCCCTGCCGATTGATTTCCACCAGGATGCGGGCAATTTCCTGCACTATTACTGGCGCTAGCCCCAGTGAGGGTTCATCCAGTAAAAGTAATTTGGGTCTCGACATCAGTGCGCGACCAATCGCGATCATTTGTTGTTCTCCGCCACTCATTGTCCTGGCTGATTGATCTTTTCGTTCCAGCAGTCTCGGGAAATGCTCATACACCTTTTTAAGATCTTTCCCAATTTCTTCCTGGTTATCTCGTGTAAAGGCACCTAGCAGCAGGTTCTCCGATACGGTCAAATCTTTAAATACCCGGCGCCCTTCCGGTACGTGGGCAATACCTTTTTTAACGATTTTATCCGCCGACAGGGCTTCAATACGTTCACCCTCAAAAACGATCACGCCCGCACTGGGGTGATCAAGACCCGATATTGCACGTAAAGTGGTGCTTTTACCCGCACCATTTGAACCAATCAGGGTAACAAAATCTGCCTCACCTACTTCGAGAGATATTCCTTTCAGTGCGGCAACGCTACCATAGTGGACGTGTATATCGTTAACCTGCAAAAGCATATTAATTCGCTCCACCCAGATAGGCTTCGATGACCTTATCATTGCTTCGGATTTCCGTAGGGGTTCCCTCGGCCAGTAGCTGCCCAAAGTTCAATACGGTGAGGTAGTGGCACAAGCCCATGACCGCCTTCATATCATGCTCAACCAGGACAATAGTTATACCTGATTCCTGAACCTTACGGGTCAAATCCATCATATGATTGGTTTCCTCCGGATTCATCCCGGCAAAAGGTTCATCCATGAGCATCAGTTTGGGTTCGGAAACCAGGGCAATGGACATCGCCAATGCACGCTGCGAACCTAAAGGTAGTTCCGAAGCCAATTGATTTTTTCGATCGCTCAAGCCCATGAAATCCAGTACTTCCATTACTTTTTCAGCGGCGGCATTTTGCTTTTGCCGGTCGAGTCCGAATATTGCAGAAAATAAATCGGTTCTTGCCTTGATATGACAACCGACCAGGGCATTTTCAAATACGGACAATTCCTGGAACAGAGTAGTTTCCTGAAAGGTACGCACTATGCCCATTTCAGATATGACATGTGGTTTTTTACCTTCGATGTTTTGTCCGCGATAAATGATATTTCCCATGGTGGGCGCATAAAACCCGGCTATATTCTTGAACATGGTACTCTTGCCCGCACCGTTGGGGCCTATCAGACCACGAATCTCACCTTCATCAACACTAAAGCTGACGTCACCAAGCGCTGTTAAACCACCAAACTGCTTTGTCACGTTTTGAATTTCCAATATTGGCACAGGTTTCTCGCTACGAATTTATTTATCGGTTAGTGGTGGTTCATCCGGCGCGGTACCGATTCCAAACCAGGCTTTGAATTTTGCCGGGATACTTTCCAGTCCGAGGGGTAAAAAAAGAATCGAGATGATCAGCACCGCACCATATATCGCCGGGCGTACCTGTGCAAAACCCCGGATTGATTCGTCGAACACGGTTAACACAATGACACCGATGATTGGACCATAAAACTTGTTATAACCACCCACAATCACCCATATCAGGATAAAGACCATGAAACCGATACCAAACTGATTGGGGGTAATGGTGCCCAGGTAATGAACCTTGAGCGCACCGGCAACACCGACGAAGAAGGAACCGACGATAAATGCCAGTGCCCGGTATCGCCAGGTATCAACACCAACCGACTCTGCCAAAGGGGCCTTCCAGTGCACCGCATGCAGCGTTAGGCCGATTCTTGAATTTTCAATGCGATACAGAATAAACAGGCAAAAACAGACTACGCCCAGGGAAAGATAGTAGTAGGGAATCGCATCCAGAAAATCGATATTACCAATTATCGGAGGTTCCACACCACTCAATCCGCCGGTGCCACCAAATGGGTTAACAAACCGGATCCAGGTCAGGCGTATCGCCTCACCTGCCGCAAATGAACCGATCAGAAAATAAAACTGCGTCATTCTGAATAACGGGAAACACAATATCGCTGCAACAACTGCCGAAACCCCACCCGCCAAAGGCAGGGTAAACCACATGCCTAACTCATAATTCTTGAACAACAATGTCGCGGTATATCCGCCGACCCCCATCATCACAGCATGAATTAAAGACCACTCTCCAGTCAGGGTTACGATTCGATAGCTGGCCACAACCAACACGTTGATAGTCAGAAAGATGAGTAAATCCTGATGATGGAACTTGAGAAAGTGTGGCACTGCGATAAGTGCTATCAGCAAACCTGCAACAGCCACACTTTTCTTCACGGTAATACTCATTTTACTATTCACTCACCCTGACGCCCATGATTCCGGTCGGTTTAACAATCAAAACCACTACCATGAAAATTAGTCCGCAAATGGTCGCAACCGTGCCACCGAAGTAGACCGTAATGAAGGTATGGAACAGTGCATATAACACCGCCGCAAAAACGGCACCGGACAAGCTACCAACACCACCCACTATGGTCACGATAAAGGCAGTGATAATGACGTTATGCCCCATATGTGGATTAATATTGGTCAGTGGTGCCATGAGCGCACCAGCCAGACCCGCGAGGGCACCGCCTACACCTATTGCAATCATGGAAATACGATTGATATTGATTCCCTGCAAAGCAGCAGCTTCGCGATCAAGCGCTACCGCTCTCAAGGCCCAGCCCAGTTTGGTACGGGTGAGGAAATACCAAAGTGTCGTCAGCGCAGTTATCGAAACGGCAAGACTAAAAATGCGTTGATAGGGAATTCGAATGTAATCAAAGAATATGAAGGTTCCTTGAAATGGTGGCGGTACCTGTTTCGAAGGACCTTCTCCACCCACCAGGGTGGCAACAACCTGCAAAATAAACAATACGCCAATGGAACAGATCAATCCGGCTAACGGATCATCACGTGTTGGCCTGAACAGGAATCGCTCCATCAACAATCCAATCAAGGTAACCAGGATAACTGCAACGAAAATTGCCGGAATAAAACCGAGCCCATTCTGGGCATGAAGTAACCATATTGTGTAGGCGCCGATCATTACCAGTTCGCCGTGGGCAAAATTGACCACGCTCATGACGCCGAATATGAGTACCAGGCCAACAGCGAACAGGGCGAAAAATCCCCCCTGGATCAGGCCATTTATGATGGATTGAAGGAAAAGCTCCACAAAACACCTCTTAAAACGTTGCTACCTCGCAGTTCAGTGCTCGCAAGAAAGCACTGCCTGGACGATAAAAAAATAAGGAGAGGGTTTTACACCTCTCCCAAATTTACTCGAGGAGTGGATAAACCTGGTAAAGTTAGACTGTACGTAATCCCATTTCCTTCATGTGCTTAATGAGTACGCTTTTGTTTTTTGCGAGCCAGTCAGAAACGCTTCTATACTCCTGGATACGGGCTTTGCCATTTTCAACCACGACTACTGGCCATCGGCCTACCACGGAGTTATCCAGTCCCCACAATTGACTACCCCACCATTGGCCGCCACCGAATACAAACTCAGGACTGCTGTTTGATTTCAGGGCTTTCAATACTTTGGTGGGCTCAACACTACCCGCTTGCTTGGCACCTTCGATCCAGTTCAACAGAATCGCCGGGTATTCCCAGGAGACCGCGGACCAGTCATTAGGATGGTCTTTCCTGAATTTGGCATCGAAATCACCCGGGTTCGGAAAATTAACACCCTGGTCGTTTAATGCAGGATCATCAAAATCGGGGAATTGAAAGATGGTTCCGTTGACAAATTCTTCGCTGGTTTTGGCGATGATTTCATCGTAATAATCTAGCGTACAGGAGATGATCTTTCCCTTAAATCCCTGGTGGTAAAGTTGCTCCATCAATGGTGTGACATAAAAGCTGGTTGCCATACAGAAGATATCAGGTTTCTTCGCAAGCACAGAACTTACAATTGGGGCGAAGTCAGTTATATCAAATCCATGTAGATTGACGTCAATAACATCGATCCCCTCTACTTCAAAGGCAGCCTTGTAAGTTGCAGCTGACTGCAAACCATATTCCGCATCATTATTAGTTACAATCGCAGCGGTTTTGGCATTGGGGAAGTTTTTCGCCAACCATTCGACACCAGTAACATTGTAGAGGGGGTGCGACTCGCAGGTTGCGATCAAATAATCCGATTTGGTTGTGATATCGCTAGGCAGCAATGTTGTGGTTAACATTTTTTTACGCTGCGCCCATGGCAACACTGAAGCAACCGTCGATCCCCCCAACATCATGACCATTTTAACTTCGTCTTCCAGTACCAGCTTTTTATATCCCTGTACGGCTTTCTCGGTATCATAGGCATGGTCGAAGGCGACCATCTCGATATTGTACTTGTCGCTTCCAATCTTGACGCCGCCGGCCGTATTGATATCGTTTGCTATAATTTCGCAACCATACAGTCCTGGCAATCCCCAGGGTGCATAGTCACCTGTCATCGGGATGTTCATCCCGATTTTGACCGTCTTATTACTTGCCGCAAACAAACCCATCGGCAAACCGGAAGTACCGGCGGTTACCGCACCTGCGGCTGTTGCGCGCAAAATGTCTCTTCTCGAAATTCCCATCGCTTTATCCTCCGAAATTTTCTTTATGATTATGTGCTGGATGAATACTACAACTTTTAATGAATACTACAACTTTGTCAGTATCCGATTCATGTGACAATTACTTGCCGATATCGTTCTAAATCTCCTAACAGGCACTTTCCCCAAAAGTATCTAAATCGTCAATTACTACAGAGAAGTAACACGAAAGTAGTATATCAGTTACAGCAGGCAAAAATACGGGATTGAGAGTCAGCTAATCTTTGCCGACTTCGGGCTGCCCCGGGTTAAAATTCCAAAACTAGTGGAACTAAAGTGGAGGTAATTCGATCGCAGCTGAGGAAATAACCTGGTGCCAAAATTCGCACTCGACTGGATCAAACTTGAATCGATCTGGAAAATCTATATTCAGTAATATAACAGTCAATGCACAAATATAATCCCTTATTTATCATGCTATTAGCTCGTTACTATGATCCATGGGAACTTCACTATATGAACTCGCAGCGCGAATCGCGTACACTGTAATCTCTAATAAAATTGCCTTTGGCTAAAACCTTGAGACTGGCAGGTCTGGAGTGAAATTCCCTGGGGCACAGTATCATCAATTCATAAGTATGGAGATTTTCAATGAGTAAACGCGTTGCCATCATCGGCGCCGGGCCCTGCGGCCTGGCCCAATTAAGAGCCTTTCAATCAGCCAGGGACAAAGGCGCCGATATTCCGGACATTGTCTGTTTTGAGAAGCAATCTGACTGGGGTGGCCTGTGGAATTATACCTGGCGTACCGGTCTTGACGAGTACGGTGAACCGGTTCACGGCAGCATGTACCGCTACCTCTGGTCTAACGGTCCAAAGGAGGGCCTGGAGTTTGCCGACTACTCTTTTGAAGAACATTTCGGTCGACCGATCGCCTCTTACCCGCCACGTGCCGTGTTATTCGATTACATCGAGGGACGTGTCAAGAATGCCGGTGTGCGGCATATGATTCGATTCAGTTCACCGGTTCGTCACGTTACCTATGACGAGCATGAGGGTATGTTCCTGGTAACCGTCAAGGATCATGAAAAGGATGTCGAGTACACCGAAGAATTCGATCACGTGATTGTCGCCAGTGGCCATTTCTCGACACCCAGCGTACCCGAATTCGAAGGCTTCGATTCTTTTAAAGGCCGCATTTTGCACGCACACGATTTCCGCGATGCGATGGAGTTCAAGGACAAGGATATTCTGATCATCGGTACTTCTTACTCGGCGGAAGATATCGGTTCACAGTGCTGGAAATACGGCGCCAAATCAATAACGGTTTCACACCGCACCGCACCCATGGGATATGACTGGCCCGATAACTGGGAAGAAGTACCTTTACTGCAGAAACTCGAAGGTAATACAGCCACCTTTAAGGATGGTACACAGAAAGATGTTGACGCGGTTATTCTCTGTACCGGCTACCTCCATTACTTCCCGTTCATGGCTGAAAACCTGAAACTAAAAACCAACAACCGTCTATATCCTGTCAATCTGTACAATGGTGTGGTCTGGGAGTACAACCCGAAGTTGATGTACCTCGGCATGCAGGATCAATGGTATACCTTTAACATGTTCGATGCGCAGGCCTGGTACGCGCGTGATGTCATCATGGGTCGCATCGACCTGCCCTCGCAGGCAGAAATGCACGCGGACATCGACAAATGGCGCGAAGTCGAAGACAAGCTTGCGGATGACTACGCTGCGATAAAATTCCAGGGTGACTACACCATGCGTTTAATGGCGATGACCGACTACCCCGATTTTGATACCGAGGGTGCTAACCAGGCTTTCTACGAATGGAAAAAGCACAAGAAGGAAAATATCATGACCTTCCGCAATCACGGTTACAAATCGGCGCTCACCGGTACCCAGGCGCCAGCGCACCACACACCGTGGAAAGACGCTCTCGACGATTCACTGGAAGCCTATTTGAAAACCTGAATCGATAACGCCTCTATCGATATCCTCGTTGATAGGTGATGTCCGCAGGGACTCACCTATTTTTTTGTTATAAATGATAAAGGAAATTGAACTGCAGAGAATCGACCTCATCACGGATAACATACTCACCACGGAGATCGATTTTCGAATTTACCGACCAGCTCACGCCTCCACCTATCATCAGGCCATTATCATCGCCAACATCCAGACCCAGGCGCCCGACCCAGCCAAATCGTCCGCTAATAGGCCCATCAATCACATAAGTTGCCCAGATTCCGGTACTATCGCCCGAAAAGCCATAATCCATAAGACCAAATTCTACCGAGCTGTTCACACCCTCAGCCAGGTTAACCTGGTTTAAGTCGTAGGCGCCAAAAATCTGGAATCCGGTTTCATCACTAGCAGGCCCGCTAACTGAATTAGTCGAAATACCGGCACCGATAGAAAAATTACCTGTTTCCAGCAATGGTTCGCTTTCGGCAGCAATTACCGGTATTAGGCAAGTACTAGAAAGTAAAAAGAAAGATAAAGCAATTGAAAACCTTACAAAGTACGCAGAGTGAAACTCAACAGGAGGAGACAACCGACAATACACTCGAACCTTTTGTATTGAGAGGTACTGCTGGTTTAGCAGAAGATCAAGAAT
>JBGUEB010000042.1:0-17170 GCA_041821565.1 Gammaproteobacteria bacterium
CGGTTGCTTTCCCGCAAGCCGATCTATAGTAGACATAAAAAACCCCACTCGATGGTGGGGCTGATTATTGAGTAGAGGATACGGCTCTAACTAGACCTTTTTCTCCTGGAAAAACCGACAAGCCCCATTAAGGCTGTTCCGAATAGCCAGATGGCTGCGGGGACGGGTACTGCGTTTACTACTTCCATTCGAATAAAATCTCCCTCATTAACCGTGATTCCTGACCAGTCTATGCCTATCATATTTGTGCCAAATATCAGGTCACTCAAAGTAATGTCGGTGAAGTTTTCCGTGATTTCCCAGGTAAGAGCCTCGAAATCGATATTACTACCAAGATATGTTAACTCGAACCCATTAATGCCCAAGACCGAATCATCAAATTCGTAAGCAGTGCCAGCAGTGCCACCATTATAGCCCAAAAAATCAAAATCAATCTCAAACCCAGTATTGAATATATCCATCGTGCCCAGGCCTATAAAAACATTGCTAACTTCAGGTAGCAATGAAACATCCGACGAAACTGTCTTGGGACCATTATCGGCTTGGTCTGATGGCGCACCCTCATAGTACTGATAGTTAAATACTTCACCGTCAAACCCGCCAAATACCGCTGCATTTGCCGACGAAATCGATACGATTAATACGGTAAAACTGAGTAAAATATAACGAACGACTAACATGATGCACCGCATCGTCACTCTCCTTCCAATTGGGGCTTGCATTAAGTAACTATAGAACGTCAAATCAATTGCAACCCATAAAAATGGTATTAAATCTATTGTTGAGCGCATTTGTATCAAAAAGCAGAAAACAATACATCGCCCATATAAGGTAAATTAATAAATACCATTAAGATCGGGTTTTTGTTCAACCGGTGTGAAAACCACATGCTAATAACTAATGTGGTGAATTTATACCTAATACTGATCGATTTTGAGTGACAGGTGGGTAATTAGCCTTGAAAACGGTATGAATTTTAGTTTTATGTGGGAATTATTTTAAACGGAGTTAATTTTGCGAATTATTCCACAGTCCCGGTACTTTGCCGTCATTGCGAAGAGCACTAACGACGCGGCAATCCCTTAGTGACTGATTCCAGACTAAAAAGATTGCTTCGCTTTGTCTATTGTCATGGATACCCAATGGCCAAAGCACTTCGTGGGCCACGCTGAGCACTCGCGATGCTCACGGGGCAGGCTCTGGCATGTATGCAGCGGTCCGGCGATCCTGAGCGTTTTTCTGCCGCAATGACTTGAATTACAGCTCTTATCCGACAGCAGCTACTGACACTTCAGTTTCAAACTTCTACTTTCCCAATTGTTGACGATCAGAAATCCTTGACCAACTTCTGCTTATCACAAGAAACGGGATCTCGATGGGGATTAAAGTGTCAGGGCTACGGCGTCGGCATAGCTTGAGCGCTCGCCTAAATGCTCGAACCCTGTCGATTTCAACTCGTCTAGCAGTAACCGGAGTATATCCCTGCGTTCCTGTTTTAATGCCGAATCGATCAGTAATTGAAAAAATAGATCCCGTTGCGCGTGGCTGCCGCCCATTTGCCAGAGATTTCTACGCGCTGGCATCATAATATCGATAACCCGCTGGTGTTCCCCCTGGCGATGCGCAACCGCGGCTTCGCTGGCAGGTAGCACCGCCAATGCGTATCTTGGCCCGAGTGCGCCAGTGTCCCCGGCGACAAAGTCTCTGATTCCCCGTATCAATTCGTTCGCTTCCTCAAATCTGCCAGCGGCAGCCAGCGCCAGCGCGCTATGCGCACTCGTGAAAGGGCTTGTGTGATTGCCGATGCGGGCCTGTGCCAGGTCGGCAATCGGTTGCCATCGATCTCCCACATCTACCCCTCGCAATTCCAGGCGTTGCAGCAGCGCGGTATCGTTTTGAATGTCGACGTAAAAATCAGGCATTGCCTGCATCAACGGGGAGTCGAGGTCACGCAATCGATGATCGTACACATCTAACCCTTCCTCATATTCGCCACGCTCTGTATGGAAGAGTGCGAGATGCCACCAAAGGTGGTGGACGATGTGATTTGCTGCCGACCAGTTGTCGCTTAAATCGGACAGCCACGAAACACCATCGGCCAGACGACCCTGCATAATCTGGACGTGCGCGACTGCATGTGCGCCCCAGCAATCGGTTGGATCGAGGTCTACCGCTTCTCTGCCGCACTTTTCTGCAAGTGTGTAGTCGCCGTTCTCTTCCAGGCCGAAGGCGCGAATCGAAAGGTAGGCGGAATATCCAGGCACATCCGCCGTCCACTTCGATGCGGCCTTCTCGGATATATCCCGCATCCAGGCGACTTCGCCGATCCAGAACAATTCGGACTGAGCGAGTCGCATCGCAAACAGGTCGTGAGGATGGTCGTTTACAATCTGTTGGTAATGTGTGACTGCTGCTGTCACCTGGCCATCCAGGGCCGCTTCCAATGCGGCTATATAATGGTTTTCACGTGCTGAAGCGGGCTGCTGACAGTTTTTGGCCGCTTCTAACTCATCTCGGGCCTTTGCATAAAGCTCCGGTTTTTTCAGGCTTTCGAGCAAGATACCCCTTGCCGCGTGCGGTAGCGCAAATTGAGGGTCCGCTGCGATTGCTGCATCCAGATTTACCATGGCATCGGTACGAAACTGGAAATAGGCGTTAAAGCCCCGGTCTAATGCCTCGACTGAGTCCGAATCATCGGTAGTAACAGAGTAGCCCCACTGGTCTTTTTGCATGTTGAATCATCCTCTCCTTTATCGACACAGGCATCATCCTATTAATATTGAGTGCTAGTGTCCAATTCGTGGCAATCGATTGCAGAAGCAGACAGCCTAATCTTGTGGCGTCATGAGGCAGGAACCGATACACGTCGCAGACATAATGTAGCAGTCGTGTTTGAAATCACCCGCAGCGGTTTTCCTGTTGCTATTTTTCAGGCCACACAGATAACAGACCAAAATTGATCTCGATCAATATTCGGTAGATCAAGTTTGCCTATCATCTGCGCTGGCCCTGTCGTTGCTTGATGCCCACAGGGCCGTGTCAGTTCTATGGTGGACTGACAGGCGAAACAGGACAGAGCAGAATTTGACTAAGCAGGCCCACAAGATTTTACTGACACTGGTTCTCGGTGTGGCAATGGCGCTGATCGGGCCTTTAAGCATGGCGGATGACAAGTTGTCGCTTTCAGGGTTGCTGAACAAGGGTGGCCTCAGCGATTTTTATCCGGGCGCCGATCGGCTCGGTATGCTCGAGGGTAGTGAAACCATTGTTCGCGCTGAATCAGGCGGCAAAACGCTCGGTTACCTGTTCATCAATTCTGACTTTGTTGACAGCACGGGTTATTCGGGTAAACCCATTGACGTGCTCGTAGCCATAGATGCGAATGGCATTATCCAGAATGTTAAATTGTTGCAGCACTTTGAGCCCATCGTGCTCGCCGGTATTCCGGAATCTCGTATTGTTGCCTTCGTAGAGCACCTGACGGGGCTGGATCTGGCCGGGTTACTGAAACAAAAAGGTCGAAGTCGTTCAGTTGACGCGGTGAGTGGCGCTACGGTAACCACCCGCGTAATAGATGACAGTGTTATTCGCTCTGCATTTAAAGTGGCCAGGCAACTCGGTCTGGGAGCGGTTGGGAGTTCAATGCAGGCAGCCAGGAAACCGGCTGGGATCGTCAATTCCGACTTGACAGTAACACAGGACTGGATTGGCCTGGTTGCCGATCACTCGGTTGCACGGCTCAATCTGGACGTCACCGCAGTCACCAGTGCATTCGCAGAAGCAGGGTTGCTGGAAGCGGCCGCAAAGCCGGAATCGGATAATGCGCACGAACGTTTTATCGAACTCTATGTTGCTCCGGTGTCGGTGCCGTCTATCGGTCTAAGCCTGCTCGGCGAGGCCGAATACGCCAATTTGCAAAAAAACCTTAAAGCCGGCCAACAGGCAATTCTGATGATGGGCCGGGGGCTTTATTCATACAAGGGCTCGGGTTATGTGCGGGGTGGTATTTTTGACCGCTTTGAAGTGATACAGGATGACCAGGTAATTCGGTTTGTTGATTTCCAGAACAAACGATTGCGCAGGGTAGCGGCCGAAGGCGCACCGAAATTTAAGGAAGTTGATCTGTTCTACCTGCCCGATGACGTTGAATTCGATATTACTAATCCCTGGCACGTCGATTTACTAATCGGTCGTGCTATCGGGCCAATCAGCAAATCTTTTGTCTCTTTTGTGCTCGACTATCAGCTACCGGAAAAGTACCTGCTTGCGCCCGTTAGAGAAGCAGCGCCAGCCACTTCTATTGAGGATTTTGATGAAATCCTGGGAGAGCCGCTCTGGAAGCAGTTGTGGCTGGAGAAACTACCCGAGGTCTTTATTCTCTCCCTGTTGTTAATCGTGTTAACCCTGGCGTTCTTTTCTCAAAACTGGGTTGCCCAGCGGCCGCGGCTGCTTTACTGGGGACGAATCGTATTTTTATCGATCACGCTGTTTGGGCTTGGTTTTTATGCCAATGCACAACTTTCCGTAGTCAATATCATTACCGTGTTCAGTGCCCTTGTGAGTGGTTTCAGCTGGACTTATTTCTTGATGGAGCCATTGATTTTCATCCTCTGGGGAAGCGTGATTATTTCCCTTTTGTTCTGGGGACGCGGTGCTTATTGTGGCTGGCTTTGTCCTTTTGGAGCCTTGCAGGAACTGATTAATAAGGCCGCGCAGGCACTTCGAGTCAAGCAAGTCGTGCTGCCATGGGGTGTACACGAACGGCTCTGGGCGGTGAAATATGTCATTTTTATCCTGTTGTTCGGAGTGTCTTTGCATTCACTTGCCTGGGCCGAATATCTCGCCGAGGTGGAACCGTTCAAGACCGTTATTATCCTCAAGTTTATGCGGGACTGGCCGTTTGTTATTTTCGCATTACTAATGATTCTCCCCGGCCTTTTTATCGAGCGGTTTTATTGCCGTTATCTCTGCCCATTGGGCGCGGCTCTGGCTATTCCAGCGCGGCTGCGCATGTTCGAATGGCTAAAGCGTTACCGCGACTGCGGGCAGCCATGTCATACCTGCGCCAACCAGTGCATCGTTGGCGCGATTCATCCTGAAGGCAATATCAATCCTAACGAGTGCCACTACTGCCTGCATTGCCAAAAGCTTTATCACGATGACCAGATCTGTCCGGTAATGATAACCAGCCGAAAAAAGCGCGAACGACGAGCGCAGTGGTCCAGCGGCAACTCGGTGTCAGTCGACTTGCCGACAGTTAACACAAGCAGTTCAACAAATCCGCAACCAGTCCCAACCGATGGTGGCGATTAGTATATTTATCAACCTTTATGATGGAGAGAGTAATGAGCAAACAAAATGACAATTCCAATAAACTGGAAAACCCGGGACGGCGACAGCTACTTGGTGTTGCCGCGGCAGGCGGCGTAGGTACGATAACAGGCGTTGGCGGTAGTCTACTGTCGAACACCGCCCAGGCGGCGGGAGCGGACAACCATGCGAACGTGGCTCCGGGTGATCTCGATGAGTACTACGGCTTCTGGAGCAGCGGCCAGTGTGGAGAAGTACGAATCCTGGGGGTTCCCTCGATGCGCGAGTTAATGCGTATTCCGGTGTTTAATCGCTGTAGCGCAACTGGCTGGGGCCAAACCAACGAAAGTATAAAAATAATGACCGACGGCATGACCCCGGAAACACGGAAATATCTCGAAGATAAAGGTGGAGTCTGGCACAACGGGGATGCACACCATCCGCACATGTCGTTCACCGATGGTACTTACGATGGTCGTTACCTGTTTATCAATGACAAGGCCAATACCCGGGTAGCACGAATTAGATGCGACGTGATGAAGGTCGACAAAATGGTTGAAGTCCCGAATGCCTCGGATATACACGGCATGCGGCCGCAAAAATTTCCTCGAACCGGCTACATTTTTGCCAATGGTGAGCATCGCGTGCCACTGCCTAACGATGGCTCGATTCTCGATGAGCCGGAAAAATACCATGCCATTTTCTCGGCTATTGATGGCGATACCATGAAAGTCGCATGGCAGGTCATAGTCGATGGTAACCTGGATAACTGTGATGCGGACTACCAGGGCCTGTATGCTTTTTCCACCTGTTACAACTCGGAAGAGGGTGTCAATCTCGCGCAGATGACCGCTAACGAGCAGGACTGGGCGGTGATGTTCGATATCAAGCGTATCGAAGCGGGTGTCAAAAGTGGTGACTTTACCGAGATGAACGGTATACCGGTGCTCGATGGCCGTAAGGGTTCGTCCTATACTCGCTATATCCCGGTCTCCAATAGTCCGCACGGTTGTAACACCGCTCCCGATGGCAGGCACCTGATGATTGCCGGTAAGCTGTCACCGACAGTAACCGTGATTGATTTGACGCGTTTGCCGGACTTGTTTAACGACAAGATTAAGCCGCGCGATACGGTAGTTGCCGAACCGGAACTGGGTCTGGGGCCGCTGCATACCGCGTTTGACGGCGAGGGTAACGCTTTTACCACGCTTTTCCTCGATAGCCAGGTCGCAAAGTGGAATATCGACAAAGCGATCCGGGCCTACAAGGGTGAAACCGTTGATTACATTCTCGATAAGGTCGATGTGCACTATCAGCCGGGACACAATCACACTTCAATGGGTGAAACCAAAGAAGCTGATGGCAAATGGCTGGTATCCATGAACAAGTTTTCCAAGGATCGCTTTATCAATGTCGGACCGCTCAAACCTGAGAATGAACAGCTAATCGATATCAGCGGCAAGATGGAAATAGTTCACGACAGCGCAACATTCGCCGAACCGCACGATTGTATTATTGTGCGAGGCGATATTGTCAATCCATCGAAAGTCTGGACGCGAGACGATCCCATGTTTGCGGAAGCTCGCGAATGGGCAAAGAAAGACGGGCTTGTACTGGAGAGTGCCAGTAACGTGATTCGCGATGGCAATAAAGTACGGGTATATATGTTCTCGGTGGCTCCGACCTTTAGCATGGAAAAATTCACGGTTAAACAGGGAGACGAGGTAACCGTGTTTATCACCAACCTGGACCGTGTCGATGATTTAACCCATGGATTCTGTTTGGCCAATCACGGCATCGCCATGGAAATCGGCCCGCAGGCTACTTCATCGGTGACCTTCAAGGCGGATCGCGCCGGAGTACACTGGTTTTACTGCCAGTGGTTCTGCCATGCCCTGCACATGGAAATGCGCGGGCGCATGCTGGTTGAACCGGCTTGATCCGAGAGCGAAAGATGAAAACAGTAACTGGCAGTATTAGTGCAATATGCGGGCTAATGCTGTCATGTTACTGGGTTCCAGCGAGCGCGGCCACTGTGGCCGTGTCTCCCGGGACCGGGGGATTGCAGCAGGCGATAAGCGCAGCGGAGGCGGGCGATACCCTGGTCCTGGCACCGGGACGTTACCATGGACCGATCATTATCGATCGCGCTATTAGTCTCACCGCGGAATCGCCTGCCACCAGTGTAATTGTCGGTGATGGTGCGCAGCATGTAATTGTGGTCGCGGCTGCCGATGTCAGTATTCAGAATTTGAAAATAACAGGTTCAGGAGAAGATCTTTCCACCGAGGACAGTGGCATATTCGTGACCGAAGCAGGCGACCGGGCCCTGATTCGCAATAACCATATCGAGGGTAACCTGATCGGTATCTATTTAAAGGGTCCCAGCGATGCCCGCGTGATCGGAAATCGGATTATTGGCCGGGACGATTTACACCTCAGTGAGGCCGGCAACGGCATACACCTGTGGAACACGCCTGGTTCAATCGTCGAGGATAATGATGTTAGTGGCGGCCGTGATGGCATTTTTGTTACCACCAGCCGTGATAACATATTTCGTAATAATCGCTTTCGTGACCTGCGCTTTGCAATTCATTACATGTATACCAACCATAGCCGGGTAGAAAATAACCGCTCGACCGGTAACCATATGGGCTATGCCATCATGTTCTCATCGCATCTTCAGGTATACAACAACGTCTCGATTGATGATCGTGACAAGGGTATTGTTCTTAACTTTACGAATGACTCTGAATTTGCTGGTAATGACGTTAATGGCAGCCCGGAAAAATGCCTGTTTATCTACAATTCACATTTTAACAGCATTCAGCGAAATCGTTTTCGCGGTTGCGATATAGGAGTGCATTTTACCGCCGGGTCTGAGGACAATAGTATTTTCAGCAATAGTTTTGACGGCAACCGAATGCAGGTAAAGTATGTCGGTACGCGTCTACTGGAGTGGTCAGAAAACGGCGTTGGCAATTACTGGAGTGACCATATCGCTTTTGACCGGAATCGCGATGGTATTGCAGACAATCACTATCAGCCCAATAATCTGGTAGATCAAATAGTCTGGCGGCATTCCTCTGCCAAGGTATTACTCAATAGTCCGGCGTTGCAACTACTACACTGGGCGCAATCTCAGTTTCCGGCGTTGCATCCCGGTGGCGTCGTCGATAGCGCGCCGCTGATGCAGTCACAATTTGTGAGTCAACAATGATGGATGGAGGTCTACCAATACTGGCCGTAGACATAGAAAAGGTCTGTAAGCACTACGGGAATTTCGATGCGGTGAGTGATTTATCGCTGCAAATTCCGGAAAGACAGGTCGTCGCCTTGATTGGGCATAACGGCGCCGGTAAAACCAGTTTACTGAAAATGATCCTCGGGGTGTCGACGCCGAGCAGTGGACAGATTCGCTTGTGGGGACAATCCTTACAGGGTGATCGTAGTTTTAATCGTGATCAAATAGGCTTTCTGCCCGAGGTTGCCAACTTTACCGATGCAATGACCGGCATTGAAACACTCAGTTTTCTCGCCCGCATTAAGCAACAACCGGTGGCTCAGTGTGCACAGTTGCTGGAGCAAGTTGGCCTCTCAGATGCGGCGCGGCGCAAGATAAAAACCTATTCGAAAGGAATGCGGCAACGATTAGGTCTTGCCCAGGCACTACTTGGTAATCCGAAATTATTAATCCTCGATGAGCCGACCACGGGGCTCGATCCGGACCTGCGAAGAGACTTTTACCGTATTGTTTACGAAAGGCAACAACAGGGTGCAACCATTATTATTTCCACCCATTCTCTGGCCGAGATTGAAATTCAGGCTGACAGCATAGCTATTCTCAAAAAAGGGCGCCTGATGGCACAGGGTTCGGTGTCGCAACTGTGTGAGCGCACTGGAATCAATACCCGAGTGCAACTGGATGTCGAGGCCAGGATCGCCGACGACCTGGTTGCGAATTTGGGTGAGCGATACCCGGTAAAACGGGTCGCCGAGGGTAAGCTGGAATTCAGCTGCCAGAATGGCGACAAGCTCAGGCTATTAGAGGATTTGTTCAGTTCTGGCGTGCGCCTGCAGGATATTCGTATACAAACCCCGAGACTGGACGATATTTATAGTTACTACATGGAAGGCAAGCACGAATGAAAAAGCTCTGGGTGGTCGCCGCTAACGAACTGCGTGCAGGATTTCGTAATCGCATGGTTGCCGCAACTATACTGGTGCTCGGTGGTCTGGCGCTGGTACTGGTGTTATTCGGTTCAACTCCGATTGGAGAGACCCGTGCCAGTAGTCTTAGCGTCATTTACGTTAGCCTCACCAGCCTCAGCATTTATCTGATTCCGCTGTTAGCCTTAATGCTCAGCTTCGATACCGTAGTCGGTGAGTCCGAACGTGGTAGCCTTTTGCTATTGTTATCCTACCCCCTGTCACGACGGCAACTGCTGTTCGGAAAATACCTGGGGCACCTGATGATTTTGGCCCTGGCCGTCGTCATTGGCTATGGTGGTACTGGCCTGTACCTGTGGCTGGATGGACAGGGATCGATGGGCGAGTGGATTAGTTACTGTACGATGATGCTAACCAGTATCTTGCTGGGCGCGGTATTTCTGGCGGCAGGTTCTCTAATCAGTATTGTCGCAAAGGAACGTTCTACTGCGGTGGGTGCGGCAATCGTCGTCTGGTTGCTAGTGGTTGTCGTATATGACCTCGGATTGCTGGCACTGTTAGTCCATGATACGGATTACAAGGTCAGTAGTGACCTGCTAGCGGCGTTGATTGCGATTAATCCCACCGACGCCTACCGGCTATTTAATATTACTTCTGCCGAATCAGCCGCAATGGTTAGCGGCATGTCAAACCTGGGAGAAGAAAATATCTGGTCGCCAGCGGCGCTGGTCAGTGTGCTGGTGGTGTGGGTTATCGTATTGCTGACCCTGAATCAGAGATTGTTTGCGCGCAGGGAATTGTAAGTCGTTACTGACAGGGTTTTGAATTTTACTGTCGGTGCGAGGCAGGCCACTGGTGAGAAATGCGGGCTAGTATTATGATATCCTGCTTCACCTGAATTTGCTGGACCTGAAGCAATTTGATTAAGAGTCTGACGAAATGACAACCGTTCCCTACGCCCTCTATGATGCTTTTTCAGACCATGCTTTCGGGGGCAGCCAGGCCGGCCTGGTTTCCGATGCGGCGTGGCTCGACGCCGGCATCAGGCAGCGCATCGCAACGGAAATCGGTGCACCCGCCACCGGTTTTATCACCGCTAGCAGTGACCGTTCAATCAGCGCGCGATTCCATTCGACCAAAATGGAATACCCCATGTGCGGGCACGGTACCATTAGCCTGATGACACGCATGGTCGAACAGGGCATCGTCAGCTGGAATGGCGCAACCAGTATCGAGGTTGAATTAATCCTGCCGACCACTACGGCAACAGTGGAAATCCATCGGCGGCATGACGAGCGTCCGCTGGTCATGCTCGACATCAAGCCCCCGGTGTTTCGCCAGGATAGTCTGGATTTAGAGCAATTGGCGGGTTTACTCAGCCTGCGCATGAAAGATTACCGGCAGGAGTACCCGGTAGAAACCGCAGCGGGCGACTTTAATCATTTGATAGTGCCGGTCACCGGCCTGGCAGCGATGCGGCGCATAAACCCCCACTTTGAAGGCTTAACTCGATTTTGCAAGGAGCACGGGGTTCATACCGTTGCGGTCTTTTGTACCGAGGTTGAGCAGACCGAAAATTCTCTGCATGTGCGCGATTTCTGCCCTCTTGTCGGTGTATTAGAATCTGCAGCGGCCGGTACCACCAACGCTGCCTTGACCAGCTACATGGTCCGAAATGGAATCCTGGCAGAAAATGGTGACGGACCAATTGTGATCAATTCGGAGCAGGGCCACGAGATCGAACGACCCAGTTCGATTCGCTCCGTGGTATCCGTAAACGATGGCGATATCACCCGCTTGCAGGTCGGCGGGGTAGCGACGAAGTTTATCGAAGGCGAGCTACATTTACCCGATCTGCCCCAGTAACACTCAAAACCGGAACCGATAACCATGTCTACAGCCCCTGACACCTCGACATCATCTGATCTCTATACCGATGCCCTGGTGTGGGACGCACATGCCGGGGTATTTCCGAGCCCGAAAGTCGATCTCAGCCTGTTGAATGACTGGCGCGACAATGGCGTCAATTACCTGAGTATCAACGTCGGTTTCGACGTCATGGACTGGCAACAAACCCTGAGTACGCTGGCTGCTTACCGTCGCTGGATACTCATGCATGAAGACCGCTTTATTCTGGCCGGGACAGTGGCAGATATCGCGCGCGCAAAACAGCAGGGGAAGTTGGCGGTCTCGTTTGATATCGAGGGTATGAACGCACTCGCTGGTGACCTCAACATGGTGGGTGTTTACCACGCCCTCGGAGTGCGGCAAATGCTTTTCGCCTATAACCTTAACAATGATGCGGCTGGCGGCTGTCACGACACCGATATCGGTTTGACAGATTTCGGCCGGTCGATCGTGCGCGAGATGAATCGGCTTGGAATGATCGTCGACTGCTCCCATGCGGCTTACCAGACCACGATGGACATCATGGCAGAATCAACTGTACCGGTCGTGTTTTCGCACTCCAATCCAAGCGTGATTTGTGAGCATGAGCGCAACATTCGAGACGACCAGATCAAGGCTTGCGCCGAATCTGGCGGGGTAGTGGGAATCAATGGCATGGGAATCTTCCTCGGTGATAATGACGTTAGCAATAACACGCTGCTACAGCACATTAATTACGTTTCCGAACTAGTCGGGGCCGAGCACGTGGGCCTGGGATTCGATTTCTCTCCCGATATTGGTCTCGATATCGGCACTATCCTGAGCAGCCGTCCCGACTTCTGGCCCAATGGACAGCGCTACGACACGCCTGGCATCAAACACGCCGCCCCGTCACAATTGCCCAGTCTCGTAGATTGTCTGAAAGATCAAGGATTCAGTGACAGCCAAATTCGAGGTATTCTCGGAGAAAATTTCCACCGCGTGGCTTCAATCGCCTGGGCGCCGGCCGTAGCGTGACTGTGTGAGATTAGATAATTCCTGGTTAAACCCGCAGTGAAGTGAGTATAAATACTTTCAATATTTCATTAATAACAGCGTCGATTTAGTTTTGTTTCCAATCATACCCTCCAGTAGATATTTAAATCTAAATGGAGGCTGTAAACCTGTACAGAGTGTTGTGTCAAGCTCGTTGAAATAACGAAGTTCTGATTACAAATGAGCAAATCGAAAGACGTAGTCCCGGTTAACCGTACCAGGCTTTACCGTCCACCCTTCACGGCAGATTATATATATCCCGTGATGCACTGGAAGCCAGACTCGAAGAAAACATTGGCTTACCCTTAACCGTTTAGGCAGGGATTAGATCAATTAATTACACGTGAATACAGGAGAAAAAGATAGCAGATACAATCGTAATACCCACACCAGACTGGAAAACCCTCTCTCCGGGCCCGCAAAACTCGGACATGTACACGATACAGGCCGGGGTTGGTGACGCTACTAAAGTGAATGGATGGGATGGACGCAACGTCTACGGGGTGACAATCGGTCTGGTGCAAATGCACGTCAACCTTGCCATGATCCCGGGCAATAAGAAGGTCGGCGTTATTACCGCCGATGGCCCTAAACTCAAGAAGCTCGCGGCGATCGAGAACTGTGGTTTAAGCCCTGAAGACAAAGAGAATCGTATCGTTGTCGTCGGATGTGAGAACGGTAAGGAGTTCTCAGGAGCGATAATGGCAAATACCGGCGTTTATAACCCGCAATTGGTCGAGCAGGAAATTGTCGATGTTGCCAAACAATTGTTGAGGGACAACGACGGCATTGGATCGATTCTACTCGAGTGTACCGAGCTTTCGCCAGCTGCCGTTGCCGTATCGAATGCGGTTCGCATGCCGGTATGGGACTACACCACCTTGACCAAATGGATCTACTCGGGTTGCGTGCGTCGACCATTTGTCGGGCACATTTAAGATAGTTGGATTCCCCGGGTTTATGGTTCAGGTGCAGTGCGGCTATTCGGGCCAGGTACCGGGGTTATTGGTACTTCATCGCGGACAATGACCTTACCTCGCGAGCGAGCTTTGCCTTGATCAACGCTTTGTTCGCTGTGACCGCCGGAACGGTGCCCGGTGCCACACCCATTCTGACGATCCCGGTGAACTAACGTGGTGTGTATACTTACCTGGTGAAACCTACCACGAGTGAACTAATCAGGGTTGCGTTATCCCAGCTGCCGCCAGAATGGCGCAAGGTTCTGGCAGTTCACCTTGTCTATACGGGCCTCGGCGTGATCGTATTTGCACCTTTAATCGGCGCGCTAGGGCGGCTATTGCTGAAAATGTCCGGCACACCCGCGCTCGCAGATATGGACCTGCTGTTCTTTGCGCTGTCGCCCACCGGGCTGGTTGCAATGGTTTTATTTGCTGCCGTCACAATTGTAGTGATCGCTTTCGAACTGTCATCACTGATGGCCATTGGAGTGGCTGCCGCGAATGGCCAGTCCATTGATGTTACTGCAGCGCTTGGTTTCAGTTTCAGGCGGGTTAGGTCGATTTTCCAATTGGCCGCCAGGCTGGTAATCAAGTTGCTAATTACGCTTGCGCCGTTTCTACTGGTCGCGGCTGGCGTTGCCTTTTTCCTTATCACTGACCACGATATCAATTATTACCTTGCCGTACAGCCGTTGGAATTCTGGATAGCTGCCCTCGTCATCGGAATAATCATTATATCGATGGCGAGTTTATTGATACGGCGCCTGATTAGCTGGTCACTCGCTTTACCGCTGGTTTTATTTGTTGGGACTCCGCCCGCAGAATCATTTACTGCCAGTGCGGTTCTAATGAAACAAAGTGGCGGTATTATTCTGCGCGTACTCGTCATTTGGGCCTCCGCAAGCTTGTTGCTCGCAGCGGTGATAACGCTAAGTGTGCAAGTTCTGGCAGATTTGATCATACCGTTGTTAATCGATTCGGTAACCATGTTGGCGCTATCGTTCGGCCTGCTGGCAGCACTATGGTTGACAGCGAGCACATTGGTGACTGCATTGACGGCTGGCAGTCTGGCCCTGTTGCTGACCGGGTTAGCGCACCAGCTCGAACCGCGCTTCCGAGTGGTCGATTTGCAATCGAATCCGCTACGCGAATTCAACCCCGCAAAGAAGACACGTCGCTGGTACGTGTTGGGGTTTATTGCTGCGGTGGGAATTGCTGCTTTCGTGGGTTTTGCTCTGCTGGACGAGATAAAAATTGCCGACAAGGCGCAGATCATTGCGCACCGGGGTGCCGCCGGCGCAGCTCCGGAGAACACGATGGCGTCGATTCGGCAGGCGATCGCCGATGGAACTGACTGGGTTGAGATCGACGTACAGGAAAACGCCGACGGCGAAGTTGTGGTTATTCATGACAGTGATTTAATGAAGCTGGCAGGGGTTGATTTACGCGTTTGGGAAGCGAGCATGAAGCAGCTTGCTGAAATCGATATTGGTGGCTGGTTTGCGCCCGAATTCGCAGGTGAGAGGGTGCCGACACTGGCTGATGTTCTTAGCGAAGTTAAGGGGCGCTCCAAACTGGTTGTTGAGCTCAAGTACTACGGACACGATCAGCAATTGGAACAACGCGTGATCGACCTGATTGAAGCAGCTGGTATGCAGGACGAGACGATGATCATGTCGCTGAACTACGCAGGCATCCAGAAAGTGCGGGAACTGCGGCCCGACTGGGAAATAGGCTTGCTCTCGGCGCGTGCAATCGGTGACCTGACCCGGCTCGACGCGGATTTCCTCGCAGTAAACATTGCGATGGCCCGTCCGGCATTGATTAAAGCGGCACATGGGGCGGGTAAGAAACTCTATGTATGGACCGTTAACGATGTACTGGCGATGTCGCAGATGATGTCGCTCGGTGTGGACGGCGTCATTACTGACGAGCCTTTGCGCGCACGGGAAGTGCTGGTGGCGCGTGCCGAACTGAGTTCCGTACAACGGCTGTTGCTGCACATTGCACCGTTGCTTGGGGTCGAAGCGACCAGCTTGAACATTGAATCGAACGATGCCGTGGTTGACGACACGGATATCAACCTTGAGTTAAGCCTGCACCAGAAATTTCAGGATCGCATAGCCGCGGCGGATAGCGTGCTCGGAGGCTTCACCACCGATGGTTGCAGCGGCGGCTTGTCAGTTGGCTGGGACAACTTCGCCAGGCAGGTCGGTGTTTTTCGTGAGCGGCACGGTTCGGTGCCACCCTGGGAGAGTTGCTGCGTCACTCATGATCGCGCTTACCACAGCGGCGGCGGTGTCGGCATTACCGCTATAGATGCTTATACTTTGCGCGAGCAGGCAGACGATGAGCTTCGCGCCTGTGTTGTCTCCACCGTTAACGAGCGGAGCGCTCAGCTTCAATCGGACTACGGCCTTAGCGAAAAACAGGTTACAGCTCTTTACCAGACAATCGCTGCCAGCATGCATACGGCTGTACGGCTTGGTGGTATGCCCTGCACGGGGCTTGCCTGGCGTTGGGGTTACGGATGGCCTTCCTGTGATCGGCCGAAATCAGAATGAGCAAGAACCTTGTATTGATACCCGAGTTTCAACGCATGATAGACCGCTTATAGGCTATCTCTTCGCGGCAGCATTAGATTACCAAACAAATACGCGTTTTCGTCAGTACCGTGTACCCCGTCAGGGAGGTCAACCATCGTCATTTCACTGACATTACCGCGGCGCATAAGCATGTCCGCACACCGAGATCCCCGGCTCCGATCAACAATATCTTGCCCATACGACTCTCCTTGAGGTTATTAGGTAGGAATTAAAGTAAGGTTAATTGAACCGATACTCGGTTACATGTACTCGTGGGTACATAGGGGGTACAAAATTTTCATTTCAGTAAGTTTTTGCCGAATAATACCGGTATCATGTCAGCCGGCGCTGGATCTAAGCTCGTAACTGCAACTGAAGAGGTGACAACATGCCATTCTGGCAACGTTTTTTAATTGTATTGGTAGCGATGCTCGTCGTTAGTTTCACTATTGGTCTCATAGCGCGCTCACTTTTAGGTTTTGGGCTGCCCGATTATGCGTCGGGTGTTGTCGGCGGATTGACTGCAATACCCCTGTGGGAGTTTTTGAAACGGGTAAATCCGAAGGAATGAAACAAGACGTATCATCTTCCACTTCAGCTTATTGTCAGGCGCACTTAAAGCTGGAGGATTACGACCTGAAAAACATTCAGGCCCACACATCAATGCAGCCAACCCAGCGCAATTCCCTGTCCAGCCGCCGCCTCGGTCGATAACGCAAAAGTTCACCGGGCCCTGTCATCGGAAACGGGTGCGGAAACAATCTTCATGGACGTAACAGACCGGGAAGCCTGCATGGATGCGGATATACCCTGGTGTTAAAACCCCTTACATCTACATCGCACCTAGCTTTTCAGCCCGCAGTTGCATGGCATTCAATATACGTGTTGATAGTGGCAGTTTATTAAATAATTTATTGAATGCCTGTTTGCTGAATACCCCGGCAGTCAGTGTTAACTCGGGCAAGCTTGCAAAGCGCCGATTTTTACGCGTGGCTATATATAAAACATCAATTAACGCTTTTTCTGCTGTTGCCAGCGAGTAGGGCAGCTGGGTTTCACTCCACGTCATACCCTGTTGCATGAGTTCAGGTTTAACCTGCAGGAATTCGTAATGCGCAACCGATGAATCCAGCCTGCGACCATGACCTGTTGTTGCTACCTGTATGGTTTCAGGGATTTGTGATAACAAGCCATGTAAGTGCAGTGCGGTTAAAAACGAAACGT
>JBGUEB010000043.1:0-17068 GCA_041821565.1 Gammaproteobacteria bacterium
GTACTGCAAAAAAGCAATATCCTCGTGTGATAACTGCACCAGATCGTAAGCCTTTCGGGATCCCTGCTTTAATGCGGCCTTGAAGCTGACACTACCAGGCAGTGAAAACGAAGGCACCATTTTCTTCACGTACTTCACCACCAGGTTGACGATCAGTGATTTGGGGAAGCTCAGCATATCCCCCAACTGCGTGGTGATTACATGTTGAATAGGTGTTTCGTCGATGATGTCATCGAGCACGTGGCAAAAGTTTTCCATCACAATGATGGCCTTGGCGCCCGAATCGGTCAGCTGGTGTTTCAATTCACGCGTCGTATAAAGTGGATTTGTATTCACCACGGTAAAACCACCACGTATGGCGCCGAAAATAGAAATTGGGTTTTGCAGGACATTAGGCATCATAATCGCCACGCGATCGCCTTTACGCATATTGGGCAGGTTCTGCAAATAACTGGCCAGTTGCCCCGTCAAACGATCCATGTCGTTGTAACTAAGCGCCGTTCCAAAGTTAGCAAACGCGGGGAGATCCCCATATTTCTCGACCGCCTGGTCAAATACCTCGGCCACCGACTGATAAGCATTGACGTCGATATTTTCTGGTACGCCCGGGGGATAACTTTTTAACCATACCTTTTCCATAAGATCTCCTCCACCCTGGTTATTAGAATTTCGAAACAGGAAACTAGACCGCATATTGCCAGGGAACCCCAAATATCAGACGACCTTCTGGCTCCTGGTTCGATTACTTCGTTTGGTTTTATTTAATTCCTGCGGTGTAAAATCGTCGACCATAATGACTCTCCGGGTCGCGGCTTTCGCTGCCTGTAGAATTCCCACCTCATTTTTATTTATCAATTCCATCTCCAGCAACTGCTCAAGCCACTGCTGGTAGTCCTGTAAATCTGGCTTCTGTTGATGGCTACTACGTAAACGACGCTCGATCGGCTCGGCAAGTATAACTTTATGCAAAGCATCTTCCAGACATCCGGTAATATCGCTTTCATCATCACTGATAAAAATACCCCGGGTCAAACGGTCCCTTGATTCTCCGGGCTTAATCAACAAGGCCGCAACCCGGTGTCCGAGCGAATCATTAGGTGGACGCAAGCTCAAACCCAACGGAAAAATTATTATCCTGACCAATACACCCAGCCACTTGATGGGGAAATTTCGCAATACCTCGTCCAGCGCTATTTGAATCTGGTATAGACAGTACTTGGCGGACCATTCTACCAGCGGAGTATCGACTCTGGGTCGCCCATCATCTTCAAATTTCTTTAACACCGCCGATGCATAAAACATGTATCCGAGTGCATCGGCAAATCGACCAGACAGCTTTTCTTTACGCTTAAACCCACCGCCGAGGATCATCAGCACGAGGTCTGTTGTGACAGCAAAGGCCGCACTCATTTGCCCCAGGCGCCGATAATAATCTGCGACACGACCCGAAACCGGTGACTCGGCCAGGTGACTAGCGCTGATACCGTAAATAAAGGCACGACATAAATTGGTGACAAAATACCCTGCATGTCCCATCAATGCCTGGTCGAAGGCCTGCCTGCCAGCGGTTTCATCGGTATCGGCTGCGGCTTCCATTTCTTTAACCAGATAGGGATGACAACGAATCGCTCCCTGTCCAAAAATTATCATGCTGCGCGTGAGTATATTCGCTCCCTCGACCGTGATGCCTACCGGTATGGCTTGATAAGCCCGGGCAATATAATTACTCGGCCCCATACAAATACCCCGGCCGCCATGTATATCCATTGCATCATTGAGCACCTGGCGCATTTGCTCGGTATTGTAATATTTCAAAATCGCGGTTACTACCGAGGGTTTTTCTCCGCTATCAAGAGCGGACAGGGTTAGCAGGCGCCCTGCCTCCATCATGTAAGTCATACCGCCTATACGTGCCAGCGCTTCTTCTACACCTTCAAATTTACCGATTGAGGTGTTGAACTGTTTTCGAATATGGGCGTAAGCACCCGTCGTCCGTGCCGAGGTTTTACCCGCCGCCGCTCCAACTGCAGGTAGCGATATGCCACGTCCGGCCGATAGTGATTCAACCAGCATCCGCCAGCCCCTACCGATATTCTCCTGGCCACCGATCAGATACTCCATCGGGATGAATACATCTTTGCCGCTATTCGGGCCGTTTTGAAATGCAGCATTCATCGGGAAGTGGCGATTACCAATGATGATACCGGGAGTTTTGGCCGGAATAAGCGCACAGCTAATACCCAGTTCTACTTCATCACCAATTAACCCTTCCGGATCATAGACCTTGAACGCAAGACCTAGCACGGTAGCCACCGGGCCGAGGGTGATATAACGTTTTTCCCAGTTTAACCTGAGACCCAGGACCTGCTTGCCCTTGTACTTTCCCATGCAGACGATGCCGGTATCTGGAATGGCACCGGCATCTGAACCCGCATCAGGACCAGTCAGGGCAAAACAGGGGATTTCGCGACCATCGGCAAGGCGAGGCAGGTAATAATCTTTCTGCGCTTCGGTCCCGTAATGCAATAGCAACTCCGCCGGTCCCAGCGAGTTGGGTACCATTACGGTAACACCTGCCGATATGCTACGACCGGAGATTTTCATTACTACGGCAGAATGACCGAGTGCAGAAAATTCGAGGCCGCCGTATTTTTTAGGAATAATCATACCGAAGAAGCCATGTTTTTTGAGGAAGGCCCAGACTTCTTCCGGTAAATCCATGCGGTTGTGGGTGATATCCCAGTCATCGATCATTTCGCACAGCCTGTCCACCGGGCCATCGACAAACGCCTGTTCTTCATCGCTTAATTCGGGAGTTTTATATTGCAACAACCGGTTCCAGTCGGGTGCTCCACGGAACAATTCCGCCTCCCACCATACCGTCCCAGCTTCAATCGCATCGCGCTCGGTTTCAGACATCGGCGGTAACACAGCCCTGATTCTGTTTAACAGGGGATTAGAAAGCAAATTTTGTCGTAACTCGGGTACCGCAAATAATAATATGGGTAACAGGAACAAGCCCCAGACCAGCAAACCCAAAAAGAAGTTAAAACCACCAAGAAACGTAAATACAAGCAAAAATACAGCCGCTGCCAGACCTGCGTTTCGAAAGGATAATGAGTGGCGCGCAATCGCATACATGACTGCCAACAAACCAAACAGAAAAATCAATAGATGCAAAATTTTATCCGTACATTAAGCCAACTGGTTGCTAATCATAACAGCAAATAATTAGTTATGGCTGAGAAAAAAAGCGGCTAACCAGCCAGCGAGCACTTGCGTATCGGCCTTTTGTCCCTTGACCAGCATATTTTCAAGTGCCTCATCCGCGACAGCTTGCGGCACTCTATTGCCTCCGAAAGTATTAATCAGCGCAAGCTCATAATCTTCCTCAAATTCCGGGTGGGCCTGAACCGAGATAATCGAATCTCCATAACTCAGACCGGCATAAGGACAAAAATCAGAACTCGAAAAAACCGAGGATTTCGGGGGAAGTTTCACCACCTGGTCCTGATGAAAAGCGTATAGGTCTACCTGCTCCGGTGCATCGCCCATCCAGTCCCGCGCTTCGTCAATTTGATAGGAGTGCAGGCCGATTCCCCAGCCCCGGTCCGATTTGACCACTTCACCGCCCAGGGCCTGGGCTATTATCTGATGTCCAAAACAGATACCTACGAGCGGCGCTGAGTCTCGATGGATTTTTCGTATAAAAGCTTCCAGTGCCAGCATCCAGTCAAGTTTCTCATAAGCACCATATCGAGAGCCGGTGATTAGCCAGCCATCACATTCACTGGTGGACCCGGGCATTTCACCGTGGATCACACTATAAGTTCGATATTCGAGACCCGGGGCCGCACGATCGAGCAAGTCGGCAAACATGACGGGGTAAGGGTCGAAACAACCCACAAATTTTTCGTTCAATATGCCAGTTTCGAGTATACCTATTTTCATTTTTTCATAGTCCAGAATTGCCACGCACAATATACCACCAGTAACCAATAGCCGACAAAACTACAGGCACCATTTTAAGTTAATTGTGATCACTAAAATTTGACGAGATTCGATCCACCTTAACACTATATATGGTTTATGCTGTAATTTTGTGATTAAATAATTACCCAATACATCGGAAAAATCAACTTCATGAAAACACTTAAGTCGACTGACCTCGAATTACTCATGCTAGAGAGGACAGCCGAGATGAAAACCAACCAGTGGGTTTATCAACTGCTCCGCACCAATTTGTTATGCGGTAAAATCGCACCCGGTATACCACTCACCATTCGAGGTCTGGCAGGGGTACTGAATGTAAGCCCAATGCCAGTACGAGAGGCCCTGCATCGCCTTGCCTGCGAAGGCGCGGTCGAAGCTAAAAATAATCGGCGTGTAATCGTACCCATGATGACCGCTGAGAAGTTCAGCGAACTCTGTGAATTACGAATTTTGATAGAAGCACATGCGGCAGAAAAAGCCTTGCCATATATAAGAGAAAAGGATATAGCCAGACTTGAACTTATAGATGTGTCGATTAACGAAGCCGTACAGCAGGGGGATGTCGAAACCACCAGCCTGCGTAACCAGGACTTCCATCGCAGCCTGTATAGCGCTAATCCTTACCAGATTGTGGTGCCACTCATCGAGAGCCTGTGGCTGCAGCTTGGGCCCTTTTCCCGGATCGCTATCAGCAAACTTGAAAAGATTTATATCGTTGATCGACATGTCGAAGCTATTCAAGCCCTGAAACAACAGAATGGTTTTGGTCTACGACGCGCTATAGAGGCAGATATTCGCGATGGTATTGCCTCCATCAAGTCCGTTGAAGGCATCCACAATTACTTCAAAGGTGTCGCCTGAGGCCTGTCACTGGATTTATACACACGATTAATGTGATCACATTGACCAGTTTCTATATTTGTGCCAAGCCGGCTTAATCAGAATTATAATCTTAATTGTGATCACAAAACTTTGATAACATCCGACTCGAGTAACATGATATGAATTCAAAATCCGACAATCTTCTACCGCAGGAAATTGAAAATTTTAAACAAAAATATCCCGACATAAGCGAGATAGAGGTTATTGCGGTCAATATCAGCGGTCATTTTTTTGGTAAACGCTACCCGATCACAAAATTAGAGTCTTTTGCCAGGGACGGCCTCGCTTTTCCGATGAGCACTTTTGTACTCAGTAACCTCGGCGAGTCACTCGACAATATCATATATGGAAACGATGATGGTGACCCCGATGCCCATTTTTATCTCATTCCGGGTAGCCTGTGTCTCAATGCATGGGGTAACAGGCCGCGTGCACAAATGATGGCAACCTCCTTTAATGGTGATGAGCCGACTTTCTTCGAACCCCGTAACCTGCTTGGAAAAGTGTTACAGGTTTTCGAGGGTAAAAAATGGCATCCGATGGTAGCATTTGAACTCGAGTTCTGTTTATTTGATGGTGAACGTAATGAACAGGATTTGATTAAAATAGTGCGTAACCCGAAGACCGGTCGACTCGACACACCAGTTGTGTTGTCGAGTACACGTATTTCAGATTTTGAGCGTGTAATTGACGATATTATAGATGCCTGCAATCAACAGTCGATTGAAACAGGTGCTATATCGTCTGAGATGGGTGCCGGTCAGTTCGAGATCAATTTCAATCATCATGCCGACGTGCTGCGAGCCGCCGATGAAACCTGTTTATTCAAACGTATCGTCATTGAAATTGCGAAAAAACACGGCATGATGGCAAGTTTCATGGCCAAACCAATGTTGGACCAGCCTGGCAATGGTTTACACATGCATATCAGCGTCGTCGATAATAAAGGTAAAAATATTTTCGACGCGGGTGATAAACCTCACACGCGCCTGCTTCATGCGATCGGTGGCTTGCTGGATACAATGCCGGCTTCGATGTCATTCTGGGCACCGAATATCAATTCTTACCGAAGGTACGTGAGCGGGCCCAATTGTGCCCCGGTAAGCCTCACCTGGGGCAATGAGAATCGCACCGTAGCCTTTCGTATTCCGCTCGCCAGAGGCAATGCCTGGCGCGTGGAAAACAGGGTTCCGGGTGCAGACGCCAATCCTTACCTGGCAATGGCTACGACACTGGCTGGAATGTGGCATGGCATGCAGCAGAAGCTAGACCCGGGTAAACCCTGCGATGAGTCCGTTGATATGAAAGATGAAAACCTGCCGCTTAGTCTGGAGGCCGCGCTGAATGCAACCATCGGTAACGAAGCCTTGTTGAAAATACTAGGCAAGGAGTTTGTCCAGTTGTACTGTCTTCATCGTCGCGCCGAGACAGCTTCATTCGAACAATTTATCAGCCCTCGGGAATACGATTGGTACCTTTGAAATCCATGCAATCCAAATAACTAGAGAATTTGAACGATGATCGACACTAATATTCCAGCAAGTTATTCGATGTTTGCCAACCTGTTTTCTTACATGGGCACAGCCTTAAGTCGAAACCCCGATGATGCCGATGTCTTTGTCGTTGGGCTGCCCTACGATCTTGGAACTTCTGGAAGAGCAGGCACACGCAGTGGCCCTGCCGCCATACGCCAAATCAGCAACCACCTGCGTTGGGAAGAAAATCGCTGGCCCTGGACTTTCAGTGCTTTCGATCGCATCCGTGTTGCGGACTATGGTGACCTTGAGTTTCCTGTTGGCAGCAATGAAGGATTCGCCGAGCAGGTAGAACAGCACTACGGAATGTTACTCGGGGCTGGAAAAACCGTTCTAAGTTTTGGCGGCGACCATTTCGTCACCCTGCCATTGTTACGAGCTCACAGTAAACAGCATGGCAAACTGGCAATGATACACTTTGACGCTCATACCGATACCTATGCTCAGGAAGGGTCAACTTATAATCACGGCAGTATGTTCTATCATGCACCACGCGAAGGTATTATCGACGCGGATAAAAGTATCCAGATCGGTATCCGCACTGAGTACACTGAGAGCAAACACGAATTCGAAGTAATCAGTGCCGCGGTAGCAAATGATTTAAGCGTTGATCAAATTATCGATCGAGTTAGAAAGCGAGTCGGTAATACGCCCTGCTATGTCACTTTCGATATCGATTGCCTCGACCCTGCCTATGCGCCCGGCACTGGCACACCGGTTGTCGGGGGTTTGACCACTGACCGCGCTTTAAAAATAATTCGTGGTTTGCAGGGAATAAATCTTATTGGAATGGACATAGTTGAAGTCGCGCCATCCTACGATCATGCCGACATTACGTCCCTGGCCGCCGCCACCCTGGGGCTGGAAATGCTGTATGTGCTGGCCGCTAGCAAGGCTTGAGGCAATAACAGGTTATTCGGTGACAGAATCCCTGCTACTCTTACTGAAAATAGTTCATCTCAAGGTTAAAAACCAACAATAGATACCGCCCTAAATCTATTATTTTGTAGCTATTTGCGCATGAAATGATCTCGATCATGGTCTGGAAGGATTCCAATGCTATAGCATGAACCAGTATCATATTGTTATAGTTAGGTTTGCTCATCAACTACGCGGAATTTCCTGCATATTATGGATAAGAACACAAGCAGTCGCAGTACAATAGATAAAGCATTACGCCTCAATCTTGACGAAGGTAAATATGGTACGGTCGTAGAGATTGGTGCCGGCCAGGAAGTAGCCAGACAGTTTTTCAAGGCCGGTGCGGCAGCAGGAACCATTGCAAAAACCATGTCGGCCTATGACATGAAATTCTCTGACGCAATCTATGGTGTACAGGAAGACGGGCGTTATGTGAGCCGGGCACGCGTGCAGTCGATGTTGGAAAAGGAATTTGATCTGGTTATCAACCGGGTTGGCACCTCCCGCCCAAAAGCCTCGCGCTTTTTTTCCTACGGCGCAACGGCGGCAACAAAGAGTTTCAAGGCTGACAACGAGTGTCATGCCTGGTGCGGTATTCGTGTTCAGATGTATCCGGGTGCCGAACCCTCCGAAATCATCGCACATATCCGAATGCGCGATGCTAGTGCCGACAGACAACAGAATGCACTGGGTATTTTCGGTGTTAATTTGATTTATGCCGCGTATTTCTATTTTGAAAATGCGAAAACAATCATCGAATCCCTGACAGATAATATTGAGCAGGACCGCATAGAAATCGATTCTATCGAATTCTATGGCCCTTATTTCGAAGAAATAGATAATTGCGCTATCAACCTGCACTTAATCCAAAGCTGGAAAGCCCGCGCAATTATGTTCAAACCCGACGGCTCAGTCGCCGTACCGGCTGATATGCTGCACCGAAAAAATGTGCTCACCATCAGGGGAACTTTCAGACCAGTGACCCGCTTGAATGTCGATATGATTGAACAGGGACTCAAGGTCTTTACCGAATCGGAAGGGGTGGATCCGGAAAATAGCGTTGCCCTGGCCGAAATTTCACTGACTGACCTGCGTGGCAATAATTTGATGGAGTCAGAGGACGACTTGATTGCACGGGTTGGTTTGATGAATAGTCTGGGTTATAGCGTAATGATTACAGATTACGCCCGCTATTTTTCACTGCGCGCCTACTTCAGGCAATTTACCAAGCTGCAGATCGGTATAGTCGTCGGCATTGTAAACATCAGGGAAATTTTTGATGAAAGTACATACCGGGGCGTTGAGGGTGGAATCCTCGAAGGGTTCGGTAAACTGTTCCCCGACAACACCCGTTTGCTGGTTTATCCGGAGACCGATCAGTCAGGGGAATACAGTGATTATACCAACGTGAACCTGCCAGCTAACCTTCAATATTTGTATCGTCATTTACTGGAGAATGATTTTATCTTCGGTATCGAGTCGAGTGATCGCGATCTGTTTAACATTTTTTCTCGCGAGGTGCTTAAACAACTGCCGAATGGTCGGGGAAGCTGGGAAGCGGATTTACCCGAAGGTATTGCCGAGAAAATCATCGAACAAAGGCTATTCGGTTACCGGGAATAAATGGAGGAGCAGAAATGTGTTGTGCACTCATCCCTGATCCCATGTTTGCAGAATCGCGATTACCCGCGTGCTGGACTGATCGAGCAGATAATCCATATAATAGCCAACCGATGCGTTGGTTTCCTGGGCACTCGCGATCACGCAGTTGAAGCAAAACCGGGCATCATATTTTGGAAAGTAAATCAATGCCGCTTCGTTAACATGCGTGCTAATCCAGCCCAGGCATTTCGCGTCTGAACAAAGGCGCATAGTAATCAACCGTGGACTCGAGATTGCGCGCGCATAAATGGCCGTCGTAAACTGCTGCCGCTACGGTACCCGGCGCCTTGCAATCGCCTATGTTCTCGAGAGTCTTGAATCGATCTTGATGCTCTAACAGAGCCTGGTATACATCGTCATTACTTCGCCGCGAAGTGATCATAATCAGGCTATCAAATTCGACTTTTCGCTGGTGATCCGGGTTATACACATTAGCAAGCGTGGCAACGCCATGATCCAGTCTTGAAATCTCATGTGAAACGACAATCTCGACTTCGAGTGATAACAGGCGCGCCTGAATTTTTTCCTGTTCAAGGGTGTACGCGGTCCAGCTCGAAACTCTTGAATCCGGCGTCACCAGGCAAACTTCGAGTTCTTGTTGCCGGCACAACTCGGCAATAGTACTCCCCATATAGTAATGATCGTCATCGTATATTAGTACCCGACCCTGTGCCCTGGTACCGGACAGAATATCATCAGGCGTGAGAACCTGGACCGATTCAATACCATCTATCTTGAAAGGGTGACGACGTCCAACACCATCATTACGCCAGCTTGATCCAGTAGCGATGATGACGTGAGGAATTTCCAGTTCGAGAATATCGTTGGCGCTTAACTGGTTGCCCTTATATATCTGCACATTGGTCTTGCGTACCAATTGGGACTCTCGATAGTCTCGAACCCGCGCATAACTAGCGAGACCAGGAAGCTGACTTTCCAGCGTTACGCGACCGCCCAGAGTTTCACCGGCTTCGGCCAGGGTTACCTGGTAGCCGCGATTAGCCAGTTGCATCGCGCATTCGAGACCAGAAGGACCCGCCCCTACTACCAGAGCCTCATCATCGCTAGTGGCGGCCTGGATCGATTCAGGATGCCAGCCAAGCTTCCATTCTTCACCCTGGGTCGGGTTCTGGGTGCAGCGGATTGGACCCGCCATCATGTCCTGTGCTACACAGATATTACAACCAATGCATTCACGAATATCTTCGAGCCGGCCTTCATCTATTTTGCGGGGCAAAAAAGGATCCGCTATCGACGGTCGGGCGGCGCCAATCAGATCCAGCACACCGCGTTTAATTTGTGAAACCATGGCATCCGCCGAGGTGAATCGACCAACACCAACCACCGGTTTGCTGGTGAGTGACTTCACAAATGCCGTATAAGGTTCCTGAAAACCTTCCAATGGCTCGAAACGTGCTGTTGCAGAATCGTTGTCCCAACCGCTAATATTGACATCCCATAGGTCAGGTATCTCGGCGAGCATACCAATCACATCACGCCCTTCACATTCGGCCTGAAGTCCATCCGCACCACGTAGTTCGTCTACTGCAAACCGGATCGCGACTGCGCAACCGTCACCGACAGCCTCGCGAGTATCGGTCAGAACTTCCTTTATCAGGCGCACCCGATTCTCCAGCGTACCCCCATACTCATCGAGGCGCTGATTGTATTGTGGCTTTAAAAAATGTTGAAAAACACTCATGTCATGGCCGACATAGACATAAACAATGTCATATCCTGCCTGCTTCGAGCGCTTTGCAGCATTGACATGCCAACCACGCAGGTCGCGAATATCCTTGCGTGTCATACCACGGGCCTGGATCGGGGTATTACTATCGACGACATGCGCACTCGGCGACATCGGCGCAATTCGACTATACAGATTTATCGCGTGACTGGCGCTATAGACCAGTTCAATCCCGGCGAGTGAACCGTGTGCGTGTACAGCATCGGTCATCAATCGGTGCGCGGGTATATCTCTGTCGTCCCACAATCGACCTTCAACATAAGGTGTCAACTCAGCACTCGGATGAATTTCGACGTCCTGGCTACAAACCACTCCCCAACCACCCTCGGCTTTTACCCGCCGATTCTCAGCTTCGGCTCGTGGGCGACCGTGTCCGTGCGCATTGCAATGCGGTACCTGGAAAAATCGATTGGGTGCGAGCACCGGCCCGATTTGAACAGACTCAAATAAAATATCGTATCTGGGATCACGACTCATGGTGTTTTTCCAACTTATTGTTTCTGATTTACAAAGATGGTATCGCGTGGTGGGAAATCATCGTCGATATCGGCTGCGGCTTCGCCGGCACCAAGTTGACGGGCCGCCTTGTGGCCAGAGTAAACCGCGGCCGCGATAGTGGAAGGCGACATTACATCACCGATTCCCTGGATCGATAATCCACCATTAGCGTGGAACTGGTCTTCGCGCGACCGAAGCTGGCTCAACAGTCGGTCGGCGGGCAAGCGTGCCGTTAAAGGAATTAAGAAATCTGCTTCGATTGCGGATTCGAGACCAGTAAAAATACATTCAATAATCGCCCTGTTACCATTCCAGGAAGAAAGTCCCTTATCGGTGACAAGCTTAACCCCTGCTTCGAGCAGGGCTTTCAGGGTCTGATACTGCTCTTCGGTATAACTACTCCAGGCCCCAACTCTGGCCTCGGGAGTCACTATTGTCACGGCTACATCCTGTGCTCGTAGTTTTAGTGCAATAGCGCTACCCAGGTAATAGTGGTCATCGTCATATATGATCGCTCGACCCCGGGGTACTTCACCCCCCAGTATACGATCGACCGACACCACGGAATCGCGTTCGCAACCTGCGAAGGCTGTTTTACGCCACCGACCGATACCATCGCTACGCCATTTTGAACCGGTCGCGACTATCACATGTTGTGCACCCAGTTCCAGTACTGAATCGATTTCCAGTCTATTGTCAGGATAAACATCGACATTTGGTAACTTCGAAATTTGACCGAGTCTCCAGTCCCTTACCCTGGCCCATTCGGACAGGCCTGGTAACTGACTCTCGAGCGTAACGCGTCCACCCAGTGATTTCTTGGCCTCGGCCAGTATTACCGGGTAACCTCTTTTCCCCAGGGTACAGGCGGCCTCCAGTCCCGCCGGACCGGCGCCAATCACTAATACTGACTCTTCCGCATGTTTTTCCGGTACCTGGTCCGGGTGCCACCCGCGACGCCATTCTTCACCCATGGTGGGGTTTTGCGTGCAGCGTATTGGCGCGCCGAGTGAATTGTGCGCGTAACAAAGGTTACAACCAATACACTCACGGATATCATCGAGTCGTCCCTCGTTGATCTTCGCTGGCAAAAAAGGGTCTGCTATCGATGGTCGCGCAGCACCAATAAAGTCCTGTATACCGTTGTTAATTTGACTGAGCATGGTATCTGGCGAGGTAAACCGACCCACGCTCACCACTGGCTTGGTAGTCATGGATTTAATTTTTGCCACCGCTGCCTGATTAGAAGCTTCCTTGACGAATCGTGAACTTCCCATCTCAAGGCTATAATCACTCACGGTGATGTCCCAAAGGTCAGGGAGCTCCGCAATAATTCTAAACATTTCGGCCATTTCGTCTTCATCGGCCACACCCTCGGGGGGCAAGGAATAACGCACTGCTACGGCGCTACGACGAGCGACGGTTTCGAGCGTCTCCTCGATTATTTCGCGTACCAGGCGGACCCGATTTTCTGCGCTACCACCATAATTATCAGTTCGACTATTAATTTTTGGTGACAGGAAATCATGCAGCAGGTAATCGTGATTCGCGTAAACATAGACAATATCAAAATTAGCTTCCAGCGCCCTGCGTGCTGCGGCCTGATACCATCCTTTAAGGGTTTTGATATCCTCAAGCGTCATTGCCTGGGTCTGAACAGGCATCCCGATGCCACTCGTATTTGGCAGACTATTGGGGCCCAGGCTTGGTAGGCGTGAATACATATTGGCAATCGTGCGACCGCCGTAGAAAAGCTGGACACCGGCGAGCGCACCCTGTGCATGCACCGCATCGGTCATCAGGCGCAGATTTCCGACATCCCCCTCATCCCACAAACTCGCGTGCGGGTAAGGCATGTCATCACTGCTGGGATGAATCGAGCAGTACTCGGTACAGACTACACCCCAACCACCAGCCGCTTTCATACCTCGCATTGCAGCCATCATTTGCGGACGACGATACCCCATGCCACTGCAATGAGGTACCTGGTAAAACCGGTTCGGTGCGGTTACTGGCCCAATCTTGATCGGTTCAAATAAAGGATCGTAACGGGCATCACGCATTTACGCGACACTCGTGAGGCTGCGTTTTTTGACCATTTCTTGATTAACGTCTCTAACACTACCCTGGTCGGGGGCCTGCTCCAGTGAAACCACTGGAACCAGTTCACGTAAACGGTTTTGAAAAGCACAGACACCAAGCTCCAGGTCAGATAACAATACTTCCTCGAAAGCACTGGATCTTTGACCTTCGGCGGCCCATTTCACCAGTTGTACGTCTTCCTCGCCTACTCCCGTATTGATTTCGCGATTGTATACACGCGCAGCGGCCATCTCGGTCCTGTCATCAGCCCGGGCATAACAGGCGCCAGCCATCACGCTCTTCTGGAAAGCCGTGGGATAGACCTGGTAAACCTCGATCATGTCGGGAAACAAGGTAATCACAAACCCCGGGAACTGGCCCCAGTAAATCCACAGATGCTGGTGCGACCCGGGCAAGTAATTCGATTCTGGCAAGGATTCGATGTAGTTTCGAACCAGCGGCGTTTTCGCCTTGCGACCCTCGAAACTTCCATAAGCACGGGTAATGCCAGATTCGAGTACCTCATCCTTGTAAGTCGATCCGCAAAGGTCGAATAGTTCAGGATGACCAATCGGTACGTGATAACCCTCGTTATCGATATCAACAATCGACTTCCAGTCGAGGTCGAAATTCCAGCGCCAGGGTTCGTCATAGGGTTTCATTTCGGCCATTTGGTACATACCAATTTCTTCTTCGGCCTCGGCAAAACTTTCTGCTATCGAAGCACCATTACCACCAAAACGGATGAATATAAGGCCATGCCAGACTTCGCAATCGAGTGCTTTCAGGCCAAATTTCTGTTTGTCGATCGGTGGAAAGCTTTTTGCACGCGGAATATTTTTAAGACCACCGTCAAAATTGTATGACCAGCCATGGAACGGGCAAACCAGGGCCTTTTCGCAATGCCCCTTACTTTCTGTGACGACTCGAGAACCCCGATGTCGACACATGTTATGGAAAGCATTAATCATTCCATTTTCATCACGCACCACTATTGCACGTTCATTAGCAACATCGATACACTGGTAATCCCCGCTTTCTGGAATATCAGAAGTATGGCCGACCCATATCCAGTTATGCAGAAACACCTGCTCCATTTCGAGTTCGGTCAATTCTGCATTATTGTAAGTCCAGGCTGGCAGACCGCTACGTTTACCACCTGCTTTTTGATAAAGTGCTTCAGCAGTTGTGAGTTTCATAATATTGTTACCCTGTACATCATTTTTAATCGATTGAATGGAATTCAATCTTAAATCGGAGGCCCTTGACACCCTTGCTTGCAGGTCTTTTCAAAAAACCTTATCCGCCCCAGGCTTGATGTCGATCACCAAATTTTCCTTGCTCTAACTCGCTGTTCAAATCCTGCATGGCCAATTCAATTCCCTGACGCAATATGCTAACCATTTCATCAATTTGCTCCCGGGTAATAGTGAGTGGTGGTGACATTACACACATGTTGACTAATGGCCGCACAATTAATCCTAGCGACTGGCAATGCTCGTCAATTCGATTACCAATTTCATAATCCATCTCCAGATTTCTATCACCTTCGTTGAGCTCGCATTCGACACAGGCCATCAAACCAACACCACGCACATCTCTGACGATTGGGATATCCCGCAGGGTTTGTAACCGTTCCTGCATATAAGGACCAACCACAAGGGCGTGCTCAAACAACTTTTCACGTTTCATGATTTCCAGGTTCTTCAGTCCCGCAATGGCGGCAACCGGATGACCCGAATAGGTAAATCCATTTGAAAATACCGCACTATCGCCACCGAGTTCCTTGATTTCCTTTAACAGGCGGTCAGATACCAGGAAAGCACCCATCGGTACGTAGCCCGAGGTTAGACCTTTGGCAATGGTAATAATATCCGGCTGAATACCAAATACTGCTTCCGAAGCAAAACAATGCCCCAGACGGCCGAATCCGGTAACTACCTCATCGGACAGGTACAGCATGTCGTACTTTCTGCAAATCTCGAGACAGCGCTTGTGATATCCCTCTGGCGGCACGATAACGCCACCCGATGCAAGAATCGGTTCGGCAACAAATACCGCGCAGCGATCGGCGCCAACTTCGAGGATACAATTTTCCAGGTCAGCTATACATTGATCGAGAAATTCTGCGTCCGATTGCCCCCCGGCTTTCAGCAGGGGGTGTGGTGCCGGAATGTGATGCACCAGTCCTTCGGCAAAATCGAGTGAGTTTTTATCTCGCTCTTTTCCCGAAACACTGGCCGCTAAATAAGTACTGCCGTGATATCCCTTCTTGCGAGCAATAATCTGCTTTTTCTCGGGCTTACCGCGAACATTGTTGTAAAACTGAATAAACCGAAGGGCCGAATCAACTGCTGTGGAGCCACCCGTAGTGAAAAAAACGTGATTTAAATCGCCAGGTGCTTCGGCGGCAAGGACTTCACTAAACTTCGCTGCCGGCCCAGTCGTCAACGACCAGGGTGAAGTGTAGGGCAACTGCATAATCTGGTCGTAAACGGCCTGCGCCATTTCTTCACGCCCGTGCCCAATATTGACACACCACATGCCAGCCGGGGCATCGAGCAATCGCTTACCGTCACTATCGTAGACATACACACCGTCGCCCCTTTCGACCACTGTACGCTCATTTTTACCAAGCTTGGCGATATCGTCCCAGGGGTGGATGAATTGATTATCGGATCGCTTCAGATCTGCGGTATTAGATGACATTAGACTCGGTTCCTCGGCTGACTGATTTAATACAGAGCGAGAGAATTATAAATTTTTATTTATAAAAGTCAACTATATCAATACTATATGAATTTTAGTTGACTAAACACTCATTTAGTTTTAAGTTAACTCCACTATCTGATTGGGGAGCCCAGAGAAGCAATAGATGCAAACCAGCGTAACCGAAAAAAACCTGCAGAGTCGCAATCGAGCGGTTCAAAGCAAATATCGAAAGCAGCAACTAATCGAAGCCACCATCGACTGCATCGATAAACTCGGCCTTTCGCAGACGACTATTGCGCGTATTGCAGAACGTGCGGGTGTTTCTCAGGGCATCGTGGTATTCCATTTTCAAACCAAAAAAAACTTGCTGGAACAAACACTCAGACATCTCAGCCAGGAATACGTGCAATGCTGGCAAGATGCCTGCAAACTGGCCGGACCCGACCCCATCTCTCAACTATGCGCCATCATAAAAGCGGCATTTACACCCGCGATATGCAACCGAAAAAAAATAAGCGTATGGTTTGCTTTCTGGGGCGAGTCACGCTCGCGACCCATGTACATGGAGCTCTGCGGCAAAAATGACCAGGCTTACTCAGGCAAACTGTTATCCTTGTGCGCCGAGATAAAAGTAAATAGTAAATCACCTTTAAGCGAACAAACAGCGGCGCTCAGTATCGAGGGCATGATCGACGGGCTTTGGCAAAATTTTCTGATTGCTGCACCGGGTTTTAAACGCAGGCAGGCGATAACAACGGTTTTCGAATTACTGGAAATTATTTTTCCAGAAGAAGAGCAAATCATTCGCCAGCTAGCAACTTCATCGGTTTGATATGATCATTTCCAAACTAACCGGGTACAATAAAAAAACGATGACTGCAGCGACACCCGGAAGAAGGAAGCTTTTGGGGAATTGACAAGGACGTTAATTGTGATCACAATTAACGTCAGGATCGAAAATTACAAGCAGCGCGGCGTTATGTTCCTGTCAAGGCAGCACTGTAAAGAAAGCTGCCGGTGATTCAGCACCAGTACA
>JBGUEB010000044.1:0-16852 GCA_041821565.1 Gammaproteobacteria bacterium
GTACGGATCGAATGAAGGCTGATCTCGGAGAATCTGCCTCCATATCGTGCTTTGCAACGCTGGTGAGTAAATCGGCTTCCGCTTTAAGAAACTTTGAAATTATTTGCGACCACTCGTCAAAATTATTCATGATGCTACCCGAAAATAAATTTTTTCAATTGATGACAGCGCAGCGGAAGCACGACTGTTGCATCGACTACTACATGCACGCTCTACCGCTTACGATCGTTGTATTTCCCTGACTCGCAGGGTGTTAATAATGCAACCGATTGCTAGAAAGTATAGCAAACTTTAAATATTACGCTGAATGAAGCTAAATTTGGAAATTAGGGGCCGATTCAAAAAATCATTAAGCAGTTTAGGCTTGAAATTATCCCCATAAAGGGTCAGTTACGCGCATCGATATCAGCACAGGTAAGACTGCTAGATTACCCGAATCCCTGTGTTGAGTAGATTGTGATGCCCCAGGTTAGATAACAATCTTTCGCCGCACAAAGCCATGGTCGTATCCAGTTCCTTGTGAATAATATTGAGTGCTTCGCGCACCCCGGTTTCGCCATTGGCACCAAGCCCGTATATATATGCACGACCGATATAAGTACTTTTTGCTCCCAGGCAAATGGCTTTCAGCACATCCTGGCCAGATCGAATTCCGCCATCAAAATGTACTTCGATATCATTACCAACGGCTTCGATTATTTCGGATAGTGCGGATATTGATGATCGTGCGCCGTCGAGTTGTCGACCGCCGTGATTGGATACGATAATTGCATCGGCACCGGTTTTGGCTGCCATTTTGGCATCTTCAGGGTCGAGAATACCCTTTAGAATCAGCTTGCCGCCCCAGCGTTGCCTGATCCAGTCGATGTCATCCCAGGATAGCTTGGGATCGAATTGTTCTGCGGTCCAGGATGACAGGGATGACAGGTCACCCACACCCTTTGCATGGCCAACGATATTACCGAAGGTATGCCTTCGCGTACCCAGCATATTCAGACACCAACGCGGTCGGCTAACTACCTGCATAACGCTGCCGAGAGTCAACCTGGGCGGTGCGCTCAGGCCGTTACGGATATCCTTGTGCCTTTGTCCCAGTATTTGTAAATCCAGGGTCAACATCAAGGCGCTGCATCCGGCGTCCTTTGCACGGTCTATCAGGCGTTCGATAAAGTCGCGATCACGCATCACGTAGAGCTGAAACCAGAAAGGTTTGCTAGTGTTTGCCGCTACGTCTTCGATCGAGCAAATGCTCATGGTTGACAGCGTAAAAGGCACACCGAATTTCTCAGCGGCGCGGGCGGCCTTGATTTCACCGTCCGCATGTTGCATACCGGTGAGCCCTACAGGCGCCAGTGCGACCGGCATACTGACCGGCTGACCAAGCATTTCAGTTTTGAGCGATCGATCGGTAATATCCACGGCGACACGTTGACGCAGTTTGATTTTAGCGAAATCACTTTCGTTGTCCCGATAGGTGGATTCACTCCAGGAACCCGAGTCGGCATACTCGTAAAACATTCTTGGTACGCGTGCCCGGGCAAGTTTTTGCAAATCTTTGATTTCGCATATGGCGGTCATAGGTTTTCATCGCTGTGGTGGGACTGCGGGTATTATAGCGATTGCCCACGTAAGTTGAAGCGCCAGGAAGATATATCAATCCCCTCTCGTCATTGCGGCCCACGAGCCGCAATCCATTAAAAATGAACTGTGTCACAATTCTGGAGCCGGATTGTGACGACTACCAAACCAGGCCCGGAATGATAGGCTAGAACATTGCTTGCTGGAGCTAATCTCGATAGGATCAAATCGAAACCAATTGCAGTCAGCGGTTTATAAATGCTAGCAATCCGACAGCTCAGTAAATCTTATCACCAGCCAGAGGGCGAGGTACTGGTACTGAATAATATCGACTTCCAGATGCAAACCGGATCTTCGGTAGCATTACTGGGTGAAAGTGGTAGCGGCAAGAGTACTTTGTTACACCTGATTGCCGGCCTCGAAACAGCCGACAGCGGCCAGATTGAAATAGCCGGTCGCCAGCTAGGCGACTTGAACCAGTCACAACTCGCGGAAATGCGGCGTGCACAGGTTAGTCTGGTATTCCAGCAGTTTCATTTAATCTCGACATTGAACATAGTCGACAATATTCGCTTTCAGGCGGCATTGTGTGGTCGGTTTGATCCAGAGTTTGAAGCGAGGTTAATCCAACGCCTGGATCTCGGTTCACAACTGAAAAAATTTCCGCATCAGTTGTCGCGGGGTCAGCAACAACGGGTTGCCATTGCCCGGTCACTACTGCACAAACCAGAATTGGTCCTGGCTGACGAGCCGACCGGAAATCTCGATGAGCAGTCGAGCCTGGAGGTCATGTCACTACTTAGTGAATTGGTTAAAAATTCTGGTAGTAGCCTGCTAATGGTAACCCACAGCCGGGAAATGGCGGCCTTCCTGGATCGTTCGGTGCTGTTGCACAACGGTGTGCTCACCGGGTTAGAAGAAGCGAATGACTAGTTTTTACTGGGTACAAAAAGCGTTGCTCAGCCATTACTGGCGACATCCCTGGCAAACCCTGTTTTTGCTGGTGGGTTTAATCGCCGGGGTAGGGCTCTGGTCAGCAGTTCAAATCATTAATCAGCATGCCGAGGCGAGTTATGCGAAGGCAAATTCAGTACTCGGCGCGCAGGCCAGATTCTGGGTGCGTAGTAAGTCAGAACGAGGTATTCCCCAGGCAATTTATATTGATTTACGACGTGCGGGCCTGCGTCAGGTATTTCCGCTGATAGAAGCCGAAGTAAGTACCCGAAAGGGTGAGCCGATCAGTATTATTGCTACCGATCTTTTTTCATTGCCGGATAACCTGCTCGATAGTAACGCGTTTGATATTGGTACCGACTCGGCATCTGGCTGGCTCGACTTCATACGGGCACCCTACCGCGTCTGGGTGCCGGCCCAGCTTGCGCGCGAACTTGATCTGCAACAGGGCGATACGCTGTTACTCAGGGATGGTCGAAAGCTGCCCCCGGCCCTGATACAAAGCCGTCAACTACAGGGACGCAGGGTTCTGATGGATATTAGTGCGGCATTCAATTTGCTCGAAAATCGGCATTTTAGTTATCTTGCGGTTGGAGATATTACACCTGCAAAAATAGATGTACTCGAATCCTTGTTGCCCGACGATCTGGAACTGGTTGAAAATCAGCAGCATCTGGACCTGGCGCAGTTAACCGATAGCCTGCACACGCATCTGACAGCGATGAGCCTGTTATCGTTTGCAGTTGGCCTTTTCATTGTATTTAACGCGGTCCGATTTTCACTCTGGTACCGCAGGGACACTATTCTAAACCTGCGTCTAATGGGAGTAGGGGTGCCGACGCTTATTGTTGCGGTTCTAATCGAGACCTTGCTCTGGAGTTTTATTGGAACTGCTTGCGGTTTGTTGTTAGGCACGCAGTTGGGCCAGGTGTTACTTCCGGGCTTAAGTGCCAGTTTACATAACCTGTATGACGCGACCCTGTCTGCGGTGATCGAGCTTCAGTTTTCCACTTTAATTAAAGCCTGGTTGATTACTCTGGGCGGGCTGCTCTGGGCGCTGGCCTGGCCGCTGTATCGACAACTGAAAAACGAGGTATTGCCGGCAAGTTCGACTGGCACACAGCAGTCTGCTGAAACCAGTGCCCGACGTAACCTGGCCCTGGCGGCCCTGTTATTATTGGTTATCGCTGCGATTTTGTATCCACAGATGGACAGTGCCAACAAGGGCTTTGTGATACTTGGCTTGCTGTTATTCGCGGCCGCATGGATGTTGCCATTACTACTGGCCCTGAGTTTACGCTTGATCTCAGGTTTTATCCCGCAACGATCGCTGTTTGGACGTTGGCTGGTGAGTGACGGCTGGTCGCAGTTGCCGGCCTTGCGCACAGCGATGATGGCATTATTGTTGGCAATGACTGCTAATCTCGGTGTTGGAACCCTGGTAGACAGTTTTCGTGGTGCTTTTACTGGATGGCTGGAAATTCGTCAAAGTGCTGATATTTATGTGCGCGGATCACATATTGACTATGACTCATTGCTCGAATCCGGAGCGGCACAGGACTGGTTGCTCGATAGTCATGCGCGTATTGGTTTAACAACACGTTGGCAAGAACGCCCAACTTTGTTGCGCGGCGCCGATACGCGCGCACCGGACAGTTTAAATTTCCCACTTGCCCAGTGGCTCGGTGACAGCGCGGCCGAAGCTTTGCAGAGCTGGCGAAGCGGGGCTAATAAAGTGCTAGCCAACGAGCAGGTTCATTACCTGGGTGGATTGCAACTTGGCGAATCCGTGCAACTGAATACCGATGATGGACCCCGGGACTACCAGGTGGTCGGATTTTTTTATGATTACGGTAATCCATACTTCCAGTTCTACCTGCCCTATGAGGAGGTCCAGAAACGATGGCAGCAAACTTATTCACGTGGCCTCGCGCTGTGGCTGAAACCTGATTCGGGTGAAGGCGAAAGCCCGGTGCAACTCGCCGAACACAGTTTGCGTCGGGCTGGTGCGCGGGCTGGTGACTGGATTTCACAGGCCGAGGTTCGAAGGCTGTCGGTTAATATCTTTAATCGAACCTTTGCGATCACCTCGGTGATGAATGCTCTGACCCTGATCGTTGCTGTAATCGCTCTATTGGCATCCTTGCTGGCGATATTACAGGAGCGCTTGCCGCAGTTTGCACAATGGCGCGCACTTGGAGTGAGCACGCGTGAACAATCCCTCATAATAGCCTTGCCGCTACTCGTTTTCGTTGGCATCGTCTGGCTGCTGGCAATTCCGCTCGGCGGGCTATTGAGCTGGATACTGATTCATAAACTCAATATCGTTAGTTTTGGCTGGAGTATGCCAATGCAATGGCAAATGGTACCAGCCTGGCAACTGGGTTTGCTGATGTTGGCTGTCGTCGGCACTAGCCTGCTGCTGACGATGATTCAATTGCGTCGTCGTTTGCCCGAGGCGCTGGCGCAACTGGGTGCGACGATATGAGTAATTGCCTTGTTACTTTACTACTTATTTTGTACCTGCCGACAGCTATGGCGCAGGGTAGTTACCAGATGTTACGCGGCGAGGCGCAGAACTATGCCCAGGTCAGCCCCGGCAAGTTACTGGAATTTCCACGCGATCATAACCCGCATCCAGACTTCCGTCTCGAATGGTGGTATATCACCGCAAACCTGAAAGATGATCAGGGTCAGCACTGGGGATTGCAATGGACCCTGTTCCGGCAAGCCCTCGATGCAAAGGTCGATACCCATGGCTGGGACAGTAATCAATTATGGATGGCGCATGCGGCAATCAGTTCTCCCCAGGGTCACAGATTTGAACAACGTTTCGCCCGCGGTGGAATCGACCAGGCCGGGGTTGAAAACCATGACAGGTTTATTGCCTGGCTGGATGACTGGCAATGGCAGGCTAGCGGGGCGTCGATGTTTCCGGCCGAACTAAAATTCAGTGTGGGTAGTTGGCGCGTCGAAATGCAACTCGATAGCGCGTCGCAATGGGTGTTACATGGTGATCGCGGTTATAGTCAAAAGTCGGCGCAGGGGCAGGCGAGTTACTATTTCAGCCAGCCCAATATCAGTATAAGGGGAGTATTACGAACCGACGCTGAAGAGATCCCCCTGTCGGGTCAGGCCTGGCTCGACCGCGAATGGAGTTCGCAACCGCTGGCCCAAAATCAAACAGGCTGGGACTGGTTTTCACTCCATTTTAGCGATGGCAATAAACTCATGCTCTATCGATTGCGTGAGGATGATGGCGACAACTGGCTTAGTGGTACCTTGATTAGCGCCAATGGCGAAACGCGGACTTTGCAAGGAAGCGATATCGAATTGGTTGTACTGTCGAGGCGGAGTATCAATGTCGATGCGCAAACGTCTATCGAGTTGCCGCTCGAATGGGCGATCAAACTGCCGCAACTGGATCGACAATGGCGCGTAAAACCCCTGTACGATGCACAGTGGATGGCCACGCGTTTCGCCTACTGGGAAGGCGTTGTCCTGGTTGAAGATGAGGAGGGTCGACCAGCGGGCGAAGGGTATATGGAATTAACAGGATACGAATGATCGCATCCGGTTAGGGACGGCCTGGGATATACTGTGGCCTGAAAATAAAATAATGCGGAAATAGTTATGAATGTTCTAGTTGATGTTTGCGTGGTACCCATGGGTGTGGGAGTGTCGGTTTCTAAATACGTGGTCGAATGCGAAAAGATTTTTAAGGCAGCGGGTCTGAATCATCAGATGCATTCCTACGGTACCAATGTTGAAGGTGACTGGGATGAAGTCATGGCCGCGATCAAACTGTGTCACGAAACAATTCATGGCATGGGTGCACCGCGTATTGGCACCACGATCCGCATGGGCACACGCACCGATCGAGAACAGAGCATGCAGGACAAGATTGATAGTGTGACTTCAAAAATGAATCACTGATTATCCCAAAATTGAACCAGCAATTGTTGCAAGGTTTCAATATCGCTGCATTCGCGGGCTTGCCAGTGGGGTGGTAAATACTGCCGATAGGCAGCCTGTCGGAATCGATTGTCGATTAACACGATTACGCCATGATCATTTTCGCTGCGTATTACGCGGCCAGCGCTTTGTTGCACCCGGGTTAAGCCCGGAAAGCGATAAGCGAAATCAAAGCCGTTCATTCGCATGCTGTCGAAATCCTGCTGGATTAACTGTTGCTCGGTATTCGCCTGCGGCATGCCGACGCCGACAATAATAGCGCCGATGAGAGACGAACCAGAATAGTCGATACCCTCGGCAAATATGCCGCCCATGATCGCAAACCCGAGGGTGTAATCGCGTTCAAAATAATGACTCAGGAAATCGCTTCTTTGCGCATCGTTGGAAGCCCTGATCTGTAACATGGTATCTATGTCGGCATAGTGTCGGTTAAAATGGTCGTGCACCTTATGCATAAAATGATAAGAAGAGAAAAAAACCAGGTAGTTACCGGGTCTGGCCGTATAAGCGGTATAAATTGTCGCGCAAATTTGTGAAATGTACTGATCACGCTGTCGGTAACGGGTATCGACATAGTTGCAAATACTGACTTGCAGATTCTGGGCAGGAAAACTGGAATCGAGCCGAAATGCATGAGCGTCATTGTCGAGACCAAGCGCCTGCAGAAAGTAGTTGGCCGGGGACAGCGTTGCTGAAAATCCACAGACTGCATGGAACAGTGGATAAATCTGCTTCAGGTACTCAAATGCGTTCAGGCATACCAGCTTTACTTCACGCTCGGCCACCGGTTTCTTGCTAATCGTCCGATGATGTTCGCTATACAGATTGTTTATACACTGGAAGCGGAATATGGCTTTGGCGAATTCGAGGGTTTCGCTCGTGACCTGCTTGTTGTTAAATAAATCGATTCCCAGTTTTTCGCTGAATTTACTGGTCGCCAGGGTCAACCGGGCGGGCACCTGGTTATTCACAGATTCGGTTTCTTCAAGTTCGCGACAATACTTGTCGAGCGCATTGGCAATGCTCTTGATCGCGCGATTAACCGCAGTACTATTAGTAGCCTGGGAGCAATGCTTGATCTGTTTGCGATTGATGCAGGCCGAGTACATGCCGCGAGCCCGGTCGACCAGGTTATGCATTTCATCGATTAACAGCAGCTTACGCTTGCTATCGGTTTTAAAGTAACTGAGCTGGACCAAAGGGTCAAATATGTAGTTGAGGTCGCAAACCACGATATCGACCCAGGGCAACATTTGTAGCGACAACTCGAAAGGGCAGAGCAGGTGCTCATCAGCCACCCCCCGTAACGATTCGCTGGAAATGCTCCGAATCTCTATCAGTGCCTCTCGTGCTGCGGGCAGACGATCGAAGAAGCCCAATGTTCGTCTGCACTTTCCCTCGTCGGTGATCTCACTGGGGTCACTCACACAGGCACAGCATTTCGCCTTCGCCTGAATCACCAGGTAACTGGTTTGCAACCCCTTGTTGATCATTGCATCGATGGCCTTTATTGCTTCATTCTGCCCCGATGTCTTTGCCGACAGGTAAATGATCTGGTCCGCCAGTTCTTCGCCAATCGCCTTTACCGATGGAAACAGGGTGCTGATGGTTTTGCCCGAGCCGGTGGGCGCTTCGATCAGCAGGCGTTTACCCTGCCGTATAGAGCGGTAAACCTGGGCGGCAAAATTATGTTGTTGCTGGCGAAACGAATCGAACGGAAACTCGAGATTTCGAGCCGTTGCAACTGTGGTTTCGCGCTGGCGTACAATCAGTCGATGCCAGTTCAGATAGCGTCGTAAAACCTGCTCCAGGTAGTTGACCAGTTCTAGCCGCCGATAAGTCTTAACTTCGCGTTGTTCCTCGGCACTGAACAGGTTGACGAAGTTTAAGCTGACAACGACCTCGTCGAGTTGCTGGTCTAGCGCATAGCAGGCGGCGTAGCACCTGGCCTGTGCCCAGTGCGGTTCGTCATAGCTGACCAGGTCGTCTTTTGAGTAACGGTAAACAGTTTTTATTTCTTCTATGCGGGGTGGATTCTCGTCTGCGAACAGTAAATCGACGCGTCCGCCGAGCTCGATCTCGTATTCATCGATGCTAACAATGTGCCTGAGTGAATATTCCGCACTCGCTTCTTGCTGGTAGCGCTTTTGTATCTTCTGGTGGGTTCGAATGCCCTCGATAGCACTCACTGCCGGCTGGGACTCGTAACCCAGGTCTCCGCTACGGCAACTGAATTCCACCAACTGACGGATTCCAAGTTTGATGGATTTAGCCCTCATGTTGCGTCTGCCACTGAACCCAGGCGACTGAATGTGGGATTTCCTGTTCGTTGAAGTAATGCATCCAGCGTAGCTGGTTTTTTTGCAGGCTGTCTCCGGGACCTTTAACCTCGATGAGTTCATATCCACCAGTGGCAGGAAACAATACCAGGTCAGGAAACCCGGCGCGGTTATTGCGCAGGTCGAGCAAAATACGTTCGAAGATTTTGATCCAGTGCGGGTAGGCAATTCGCTGCAATGCAAGCTGGATTATGTCGAGGTCGAGTGCCTGCCAGTTAACCAGTGGGTTCATCAGGCCGAATTTAACCGGCCAGCAGTCTGAAACCCGGTTCCAGATATCTTCGTTGGCCGAGATCGATGACCAGATACGATCGAATAGAGGAGCTCTTTTTTGGAGGAAGTCATGTGCGTAAAAATCGGCGGGGCGGTACTGGAACGGGTTGTAGAAAGCACCCGCAATCGGCGCAAACACCACATCCCAGATGAGCAGGCCGAGCACGCCGTTGAACAGCGAGTTTTCCAGGTAAAAACACTGGCTACCTTCCTGTTCGGCAAGAAAATAATCCACCACCGCGAGTTCGACGCTATCCTGTTGTTTCAGTTCGAGCTTGAATGTTCCGGGTTCGGCTACCGGGCTGGCGCTATCAAATAGCGGCTGGTTCTCGATCTTGTGGCGTTGCACCAGGCGTCGCCCAAATGCCAGCGCGAACTGGGACTCTTCCTCGTTACAGGGTTGTTCGATAATCGACTGGCAATGTTTTAACGCTTCGCCTGTTTGTCCCTGCTTGTGCAGAATGCGAGTAATGCGCTCGCGGCTCGGCGGCAGGCTGCATTGCTGGTAAAGCTCCAGTGCCAGGTTTATATCCTGGAGTCGTTCAAACTGTCGCGCTACCTCGTACCTGATGCGTTCGCCTTTTCGAAATAATGGCGATACTGAATCGATGTCTTCGGGAACGGCCTTAAAACAGCTTAGCAGGGTAACAGTATCGGCGGGGTCAGATAGATAGAGCAGCGTATCGAGTTCGTGTAGTAACCAGTGTTGCTGTATCTCCAGGCTGCTGGTATAGGGACGATTATCGATATCGATGGGATAACTTTCGTATTGATTTAATCCGAGGTCACGCAATACGAAATCGGTCATCGATTGGTTCAGGTTGCCGAAAAATAACATCTGGCACAGGCTGTAACTGTCTTTTTGTTGAACCTGTAATATGGAGTCGTTCTGTGCCAGTCGCTCGATAAAACCAGGTTGCGCCTGTTCCAGCAAGATTGCGTCGAGCTCACTGCGACTGAGTTTTCGTAAGCCAGCCGGATCCGGGTGTAACGCGAGTAGTTCGGATTTATTAAACAACGCAACCAGATCTTGATGCTCGATGGCGGGATTGACCTGTAGAAATCCATTTTCTTCAAGCGACTCTATTGCCTGCTTCATCTTCGAAATTTCCGGGTAATTCAGTTTGCTCAGGCGAAATAGTTGGTGGGTTCGATTTAACAGGCGGATATAAAGCTTTTTCGCATTCACCGGCAGGCAGGCAAATTGTTGTAAAAAGTTCAGATGCCCCACTTCGAGTATATCCGCATACAGGGATTCGACGTGTTCGAACAGGATGATTACGTTGTCGAGATAATAATCCTCGGGCAGGTCGGGTTGCATGTCAGGCATTTTATCTGATATTCAGAAACCGGTTGTAGAGATTATTGGAAGTCTCTGGGCTATTCAAACACCCTCACCCTCACCCGAGGGCATAGCAAAGGCAGGGATGAGGGGATCTTCATATACAACATTGTTGCATATAACAGTGTTGTATACTACACTCTTCGCATGCAAACTCTGACAGCTATCCAACAGGCGGTTTATGACTATACGCGACAGACCCTGGAGCAGGGCCTGCCTTTTCCTTCGCTGCGCGAAATCGCCAGTCAATTTGGGTTTAAACATACCACCGCACGCTTCCATCTCAAGGCACTGGAAAAAAAAGGTTTTATCAAACAACGATCACAGCGTGTGTCTGATTACCTGCTTGTCAGTCAGGCGGTGGAGCGGCATCAGAGTTTCAGGCTTGAGGAGTTAAGACCCGGGCAGTTCAGGCTGGCTGCACGCATCCCGGCGGGAGCACCTTCACCGATTTTTGATGAAAGCAGTGAATCCTTTTCGGTAAATCGTGATTTTTTCGGTGGCGGCGATATACAGGGGATTCGTGTCGCTGGCGAAAGCATGTCGGGCGATTCAATTACCGATGGTGATATCGCGATGATCAAATTACAGTCGGAAGCCAATAAGGGTGACATTCTTGCGGTTCGCATCGAAGATGAAATCACTTTAAAGCGTATCAAGCTGGTGGGAGACCGATGCCAGTTAATACCCTCTAACCCCGAGTTTGCTATACGTGAAGTTCCTGCCCGGCATTTGCAGATCATCGGCAAATTAGTCGGCGTTATCCGCAAGACCTAGATCCTGATACACCGATCATGGCCTCAATCCCTGCGCAATTTGCCGATTCATGCCTCTCCGAGCATTTAGTATCGGCCCGATTACTAAATCCCCTGTGTTCACATGAGGGCCCACTACTGCGTTCGGGTATCGAGTCTCTCGACAGCCATTTTACATCAATCAAGCCAGGTGACCTGATTGAATGGGGGATACCGCCGGGTTTGAATGGAAGGCTCATCCCAGTGCAATTTTTGAAGCATGCTATTCCAGCCAGTATCTGGATTTATCATCATCATGGCCTCGGTGTTTTCGCATCGAGCTGGATCAGCCACGGTATCGATCTGCAGCGGTTATTTTTTATTCGTTCGGCAAAACCAGTGGGTGAGCTCAGACCGATTTTCCTGGAGGATACTTTTAAACGCATCATCATCGATTCGCCTAAAAATTTTTCCAGTGGTGATCTCGCGTTTGTCAGTCAACAGGCACGCAAGCATCAGCAAATCGTATTTTTGATTCGCCATTATTTCCTCAGTCAAAAACAGGGCAATCCATACGCCAGTTTACGTATCAACACCTGGCAAAACGGCAGTGATGAATTTTCACTGGACGTGATCAAAGGTCATAGCACGGGGAAAATACGCATACCGTTGCGTGAAGTGTATGCCGACTATGACTAATAAAGTTGTCCAACTTGACCAACTGTCCTCGGGGGATGAGTTTCCCGCCTATGTGGCGATTTATGCGGATCGGTTAAGCGACAATTCATTCGCATTGTCGCCAACAGTCATGCAGTGGTCAGAACAAATAGTGATATGCCGGGTCAACCATTGCCAGCAATTCTGGTTAGCCCAACAGCAAAGATGTGCCTGTACGCTGGAACAGTTGTTTGAACGGGTTCTCTGCCATCATTACGGCAATGGCTATATTGCTGTATTTGCCAATCATCCCTGGCAGTGCCTGGTTTACCTGGCTTACCAGGTGCAGCAGAAATCACGGGGTATTTATTTTTTGCAAAGCCGCTTAAACCGTAATATTTTCAAGTCACTTGGCTGGGAATGCTGGTTTGCGCCACAGCAGGCTCTTGTCACCCATCTTGAAACCACGCGGGTGAAACGTTTTAACGCCGATTCTTTTCGGGCCAGGCAATCCCAGCTCAGACGGTTTATAAATCGCATTGGCCTTGCTGGGCCTTTCGCGTTGCAGCAGGCTGATCATCATGCCATCACGCGACGTTTCGAAGGCTGGCTAGGCAAGGTATGGCGCTGGACTTTCGACAATTCAACTGATTTACATGGCTTTCCCTGGGTTGCGCTCGACCAGCCAGTGCGACCAGCCGTCAGTCGTGAGTTGGAGTACCCCCTTAACCAGTGGTCTTATATCGAAGTCCTGTTACGGGAAGATTTTGAACGGCTATGTGAGCTATTTAATCGCGATGACAGCGAGCATATCAACCGCATGCTTTGGCAAATTACGCTGTTTAACTACCAGGTGATCGACGTCGAATTATCATTCAGGCATCCTTATTCGCTGCACCGTGAAATACCCGACTTTAAAACGGCCCTGTACCAGGCCTGGTATGTTTATGCCGAGTTGATTGGCAAGCTACAGGCCCGCGACAAGGATCTGGATTTACCCGAATCCATGCCTTTTATCGGATGGCGCGTGGAAATTTGCGAGCGCATCTATTTGCCACCGATACTATGGGATTTATTTGCCAGTGAGGATGGCGATATCAATCATCAAAACCTGTTCGATCTGCAAAACAAGTTATCAATTCCAATTGAATCTTATCGTAGTCGGACTAATTTTTACCCGGAGCAATCATTCCAGAAGACGTCTATTGGTGGTGTTGCCGAGAGTAGTTACGACGAATACCAGTGGTCTGCAAGCTCCAGTCTGCGACCATTATTTTATTACCAGGCAGCCGATGAAATTGAAGTACCTGCTGCCCGGCATCGGTTTTTTCTTGAACGTAGCAGCAGTCAATGGTGGCTAAATGGTGACCCGGAAAGCCAGATCAAGGATTACTTCGTGCTCAAGGACCGGCACGGCAGGGCGAGTTGGGTGTACCGCAATTATGACGGGCGGTGGTTTCGACAAGGTGAGTACTGTTAATCTCCTTTTCTCCAGGGAGAGGATTTTTTAAACTGTCCCTCACCCTAACCCTTTTATGCCCTCGGGTACTCCCAGAGGGAGAGGGGATATTACTCCTTCTCCCTCTGGGGGAGAAGGCAGGGATGAGGGGGTTTAGTATCTGATAACTTATGCAAACAGAGAAACATCTCTTCTACGGTTTTAACGAGTGGCTGTGCAAAACAAATTTCAGTTTTTTGCAGGGTGCCTCGCACCCGCTTGACCTGATCGCGCGTGCCAATGGTCTGGGATATAGCTCACTATGCATTAATGATTTTGATGGTAGTTATGGCATTGCTCGTTGTTACCGCGAACTCGATTATTTGAAAAAGCAGGGTCAGCATCAAAACCTGAAGTTGAATTATGGTGCCGAAATCCACTTCCAGCAGGATCACGATTTACCGGTGTTAATACAGGATACGCTGGTGCTGGTTGCCAGGGATGCGACAGGTTACACCAACCTCAACAGCTTATTGAGTTATGCCCATCGTAATGGCAAGGATAATGCCTGCGTTCCATTGGAATATTTGCTCAACAGTGATGTAACCGGGTTATTTGCAATACAGCCGATGCGGGGAAGAATCCGTTGCAAAAATCCTGTTCTCCAGTTTAACGAATTACACTCTTTGTTCCGGGGGGATTTTTATCTCGCTATCAGTCGCCATCTTCATCCTGCGGAAGATCGCTGGATTAAATCGAGTCTTGAACTGGCGAGCCAATTCCAGATCGAAGTACTCCTGAGCCAGGATGTGTTTTTCCATGAGCGCGCACAAAAATGCATGAGTGACCTGCTACAGGCGATTCGTAATAACAGTAGTTTTGATGATTGCCAGCAACACCTGTTCCCGAATAGCGAGCGTTGCTTGCACGATCAGTCTGAGCTGCATCGTTTATTTGCACGCATCCCCAACTGCGAGCGTGCTTTGGCATTATCGGTAGAGTTGAATCGATCCTGCGTATTCGACCTCGACCAGTTGAGCTATCACTACCCGAAGGAAATGATTCCGACAGGGCATAATGGCCAGTCTTACCTGTCGCAACTGGCTTATGCGGGTGCGCAGGATCGTTTCGACGGGCATCCCCCGCAGAAGATAATGGACCAGATTGCACATGAGCTGGTCCTCATCGAGCAACTCAACTTCGCCGATTATTTTCTCACGGTATGGGATATCGTGCGCTGGGCCCGACAACAGCAAATACTCTGCCAGGGGCGGGGTTCGGCGGCGAATTCGACGGTTTGTTATGTGCTCGGCATTACCTCGGTGAATCCTGATCAATTTAACCTGCTATTCGAACGATTTGTCAGCATGGAACGGGGCGACCCACCCGACATCGATGTCGATTTCGAACACGAACGACGCGAAGAGGTTATTCAATACATCTATTCGCGTTATGGTCGTGATCGGGCCGCGATGGTAGCTAACGTGGTGACCTTTCGCGGTAAGGGTGCACTACGGGCTGTTGGCAAGGTACTGGGGGCAAGCGAGGTTTTGTTGAGTCAGATGTCGAAGATTGCCAGCAGTCGGTACTATCGTGGTGCCGGTACCGAAAATATCGTCAAGGCATTGAAAAACGATTATGAGCAGCAAAACCCGGAAGGCAAAAAGATAAGCTGGAAGTTATGGATGCAACTCAGCGATAAGCTGCATAGTTTTCCACGGCATCTCGGTATTCATTCGGGTGGTTTCATGCTTGCCGATAAACCACTCAATTGCCTGTTGCCGCAGGAGCCGGCAAACATGCCAGGACGCAGCGTGATTCAATGGAGCAAGGAGGATATCGAGGCACTTGGTTTTTTCAAGATCGATATATTAAGTCTCGGCATGTTGACCGCGATACGAAAATGCTTTGACTATGTAGACTTTTATTACCAGCAGACACTGAGCCTGCACAGGCTTCCTGATGATGATAAGGCGACTTACCAGATGATTCAGAAAGCCGATACAGTCGGCACTTTTCAAATTGAGTCGCGTGCACAAATGTCGATGCTACCGCGTTTAAAGCCTGCCTGTTTTTATGACCTGGTGATAGAGGTGGCTATCATCCGACCCGGCCCGATTCAGGGCAAGGTGATACATCCTTACCTGGCCAGGCGTGAAGGGCTCGAACCGGTGACTTATCCGGACGAACGATTGCGACCGGTGCTCGAGCGCACACTGGGCATTGCGATATTCCAGGAACAGGCCATGCGTATCGCCATTGCAGTAGGTAATTTTACTCCGGGCGAAGCCAATGAGTTACGTAAAAAAATAGGTGCCTGGGGGATTAAGGATTTCAATCGTGATTTGCTACCGCTGTTACAAAAGCTTGAAAATGGAATGCAGAAAAACGGTATCAAACCCGAATTTGCCGAACAGATACTCGGGCAGATGAAAGGTTTTGCCGAATATGGATTTCCTGAATCCCACGCGGTTTCTTTTTCACTGATTGCCTATGCCTCCTGTTACCTGAAGTGTCATTACCCCGCGGCATTTTATACCTCGGTGTTGAATTCACAGCCGATGGGGTTTTACTCACCCCATGCATTGCTGCAGAGCGCAAAACGTGAGGGTATTAACATCTTGCCGCTGTCATTGAATTTCTCGAACTGGGATCATGGTCTGGAAAAACCAGCCGATGCAGCGGACTATGCAATCCGGCTGGGCTTTCGTCTGGTCAACGGGCTGCCACAATCGACAGTAGATGGGTTTCTGCAGGTACGATCACAAACAGGACCCTGGCATAGCTTTGAACATTTTGTCAGCAGCAACCAGTTAGCGCGAGATGATTTGACAGTGCTGGCCGGCACGGATGTTTTTAATGAACTGGGGCGTGATCGATCCGATGCAATCTGGCAGGCCGAAGCCGCGCCTTTCCGAGCGTTACTCGATGACCAGGAAGCACCGCTCAACTGGAAAGCCGAACAGTCGCTGGAGCGAATTCAGAAAGACTTCAAGTCCTTTAAAACCAGCCTTGTCGACCATCCGGTTGCGGTAATCAAGCAACAGCAATGGCCATTCAGGGTAGGGTTACACCGTTTTTCGATTTCCAGTGAACTGGCTTCGCTGGCACCAGATTCGGATGTTTTTGCGTTTGGCATGGTGTTGGTGAAACAGTCTCCGGGCTCGGCAAAGGGCATGGTATTTGTCACCCTGGAAGACGAGAAAGGTTTTTTCAACCTGGCATTTACGCCGCAGGTTTATACCCGGTTTTACCGTCAGATCGACCATCAGCCTTACCTGTGTATCGTCGGCAAGCTGCAACGCGTAAATGAATCACATTCGATCCTGGTAAAGCGGGTCTTCGAAACCGATACCAGTGCCAGCCTGTTACCGATGCGCAAGCGACATCAGCAAGCTCACGATCAGGTGGTAGCCCCGATAGAACTAATTAAACCACGCGCATTTCATTAATCTTCCGACCCCGGGTTTTCCTGCAAGGAGGGTGTCGTAAAAGGTTGGATTGTGTTTCCCGGCAAGGCGAAAATGCGCGCAGAAGCGCAGTTTACACGTAGTAAATGAGC
>JBGUEB010000045.1:0-16777 GCA_041821565.1 Gammaproteobacteria bacterium
ATCAACAACCTCGTTTAAGACCTCTGTTTTATAATCTATTTTTCGCCAGTGAAGCGCCAGCAGCGAGTGACCAGAGTTTACTCGATGCGACCGATTTAGGCATAGGTGCTAGCCCACAATTGGTGCAGGGCATGACTTGCTCGGGGGAAACAAACTGACAGGCTTCCTTAATGACGGCTGCGACCTGCTCGGCGCTTTCCACTTCGTTACTGGTCACATCTATGGCACCGACCATCACCTGCTTGTCCTTGAGCAATCCGATCAGCGACATGGGTACATGTGAATTGGCACATTCGAGTGAAACCTGATCAATATTGCTGGCGTTCAGGGCGGGGAAAATTTCTTCGTACTGACGCCATTCGCTGCCGAGGGTTTGTTTCCATTTTAAATTTTGTTCGATACCGTAGCCGTAACAAATGTGGACCGCGGTATTGCAAGTCAGGCCTGCACTGGCTTTATGCAATGCCTCGATGCCCCAGTCCTTGACATCGTCCATGAAGACATTAAAGGCGGGTTCGTCAAACTGGATCAAATCGACACCGAGAGCTGCCAGCTCCCGGGCTTCCTGATTAAGCAACTCTGCAAAAGCCATTGCCATTTCCGGCCTGCTGGCATAGTGTTCGTTGGCAATCGTGTCACAAATTGTCATCGGGCCGGGTAGAGTGAATTTCAGTTGATGTTCGGTGTGCTGGCGACAAAACCTAACCTCGTCCCCGTGCACTGAGTTATTTCGTTTCAGTGCTTCGGTCACAGTAGGCACATCGGCGTCGTAACGGTTGTCGCGAATACCCATGGTGGTAATCTTGTTCCAGTCGATGCCGTCGATATGTTTGAGAAAACCGTGGACAAAATGTTCCCTGAATTGCTCACCGTTGGTGACGATGTCGATACCCGCGCTTTCCTGCTCCTTGATCCAGACCAACGATGCATCACGCTTGCCGCGTTCCAGTGCGTCACCTTCGAGGCGCCAGGGCGCCCAGAGTTTTTCTGGTTCTGCGAGCCATTCTGGCTTAGGCAGGCTACCGGCTATCGTTGTTTCAAACATTGAATTCTCCAGGTTGGGTAAATTAACTACTTTGAGAACCCATTGATTCTAACATATGAACAAAACCATACATCTACCCGGGCCAGCAGCGATGCATTACCACATTAGGTCGTCAGGAACTTTGTATTCCGCATAGGTGTCATCATCGCCTTCGTTTTCCACTTTTTCATTGAGTTGCACCAGGCATGATTTGTCGCGTTGCGCAATCTTCTCGGCTACGGCTGCTGCAACGATTACGAATTTACGATGCCCATTTTTTAAAATGGTGACAATTGCCAGACGACCCGCAATCAACTGGCTTTTCAATTCTTCACTGAGGTGAATTTTCTTTACCTTGTTGTCGTAAGTAAAGCTATAGGTAATTTCGTCGTTGTCGCTATCCAGCCGATTCATTTCTACGAGTTGTATTATCTGGGCGGCAATAGCTTTTTGAGTGGACTCTTTTTGCCTCTGAAGATTAAGTTCGCGATCTCGCTCGACTTTTTTCTCCTGCTCTCGTTTTGCGGCTATAGCAGTCTCGTTGGTGATGGTTGTACCACTGCCGCGCGCTGCCCTGGATTTTTTCTGTTTTTCTTTTTTCGCCTTGTTGGCCTTATTTTTATTTACCAACCCGGCTTTCAGCAGCTGCTCCTGTAACGATGCCATGGTACATACCTTGATGATAGGGACCAATAGCATAGATAACTGTGGTCAGCGATACAAGATAGACTTGCTTTAATAGCCCCGACTGGGATGTAATAGGGTATCTATATAGTTCCAGGTAACGATCCCTCTTTTGCATGAAAGGTAATATCTTTAGCGTCGCTGACGCCCGCTCTGCAGCGAAATGGCGTATGCCTAAAATGATCTTCGACTATGTTGACGGTGCCGCTGGCAGCGAGATTTCCTGTCAGCAAAATAGTGCGATGCTGGATCGCATGCGCCTGTTGCCACGCGTGCTAATAAACGTCGAGGGTCGTCGTCTGGATAAATCCCTGTTTGGTCGTGAGTGGGGCTTACCCTTTGGTATTGCACCCATGGGCATGTGTAATCTGACCTGGCCGGGTGCGGATGAAATGCTCGCCGCTGCCGCTGTGAAGTACCGTATGCCGGTATGTTTATCGACTATGGCCTCCAGTAGCATCGAGTCCATGCGTCAACAGGCGGGTGAGAACGCCTGGTTCCAGTTGTACGTGGGCCAATCCGAGGAAATCGGTTTCGATATGGTGCGACGCGCCGAAGCGGCGGGATACGATACGCTGATTTTGACAGTCGATGTGCCAATGATCGCGCCGCGACCTCGTGAACAACGCAATGGTTTTCAGTCCCCGATTAAAATTGGACCCAGGCAGTTCTTTGACTTTGCCACCCATCCGCAATGGTCGATCAGGACGCTATTAACTGGTGTACCCGCGCTAGCCAACAACCTGCAAAGTACTAGTGGTGAGAAATTTGTGCGACATGAAAGTAGAGGGAAAGTTGACTGGGGATTTCTCGAACGCCTCCGCAAATGCTGGAAGGGTAAATTGATTGTAAAAGGCGTTCTCTCCGCGCAGGATGCTGTGCGGATTCGTGATGCTGATGTTGATGCGGTTTACGTATCCAATCACGGCGGTCGACAGCTGGATAGCGCACCGGCAACCATTACGATGTTGCCCGGAATCCGAAAAGCAGTCGGTGATGACTATCCCATCCTTTTTGATAGTGGTGTGCGTAACGGAGAGGCTGTGATCAAGGCCCTCGCGCTTGGGGCCGACTTTGTCATGCTGGGACGGCCTTTCCTGTATGGTATAGGCGCTGCTGGTGAGGATGGGCTGGACGCCGTTATCAAACTTTTGGCTAACCAGATAGATACAACCATGGCGCAGTTAGGTCGGCTCGACCTTGACGACATCGATTCGAGTGTAATCGTTAAAAATAATGAGTAATTTGTAGAGAGGCAATGAAAATACGCGGCGGAATATTACTGGCCAGGGCCTTGCAACAAAAAGCGGTTAACCAGGTGTTTACCCTGAGTGGTGGATTTTGTAATCCGGCACTGGAAGGGTTCATGGAGTGCGCTATTTCAGTCATCAACGCTCCGCACGAACAGGTGGCGGGCCATCTGGCCGATGGCCACACGCGTATCACGCGGAATCCGGCAGTTTGCCTGGTCGGCCCCGAGGGCTTTGCGGCCGCGGTGCCTGCGATGATGGAAGCCTGGGGTGAGCGTTCGCCAATTATATTTATTACCGGCTCGAGTACACTGAAGCGACAGGGTAGTGGTGGTTTCAAGGAAATCGACGATGTCGCGATTGCCGCACCACTGACCAAGTACAGCGTTTCGGTTACCGATGGTGAAAGAATTTCTGAATTTGTCGATCGTGCGTGGAAAATAGCGCTCGGTGGCTATCCTGGCGCGGTACATCTAAGCATACCGGTGGATATCATGTTCAGTTCTTTTGAAGAAGACGCCATGCTCGATGAACGCCCGTTTAATCGTAAGGCAAAACCGCCACCGCGTGCCTGGCCCTGCCCGGACGACCTGTCCAAGCTGCTAGAGTTGATTGGCAATGCAACAAAACCGGTCCTGATAGGCGGTCACGGCGTCTGGTGGTCGCGTTCCGAAACAAAACTCGGGAATGTCGGACGTAAGCTCGGAATTCCGGTGTTCAATGTGCCTTATCATCAGAAGCTGCTGAGTGAAGAATCTGAAGCCTATATGGGCCTTGCCGACATACACCAGTATCCACCGTCGAAATACGCACTTCAACAATCGGATGTAGTGATCATGGTAGGTACTCGCCTCGACAACCAGATGAATTTCGGTAACCCACCGTTTTTTCCTGAAACCACACAGGTGATTTGTGTCAACGGATCGCACGAGGAAATTGAATTTAATCGCGCGGCCGATCATGTGTTGTTAAGCGATCCAGGGGCGTTTTTTGATGCCCTCGACTCAATCGAACCGTTTGAACGAGGCTGGTACGAAACCAATCGGCAAAGGCGTGCCGCCTGGGTCGAAAAAACACTCGAAGAAATCCCGCATCTCGAAGGCGACAGGATTCATCCGTTGCAATTGGCCCTCGATGTGCAAAAAGCCCTGGGCGATAAGGACTGGCTCGTAATCGACGGCGGTAACACGCATTTCTGGTCAGAAATTGCGATCAATATCGCGGGTTGGCAGGGACAGAAACTGGCTGGTATCCTGCATCCCGGCAGTTTCAGTATGCTCGGGGTCGGAGTGCCATTTGCGACGGCCGCAAAGCTCAACAATCCTGATGCTAATGTCGTCGTTATCAGTGGCGATGGTGCATTTCTTTCCGGGGGCTCGAGTATTGAAGCGGCTTTTCAGGAGGAGCTGCCTATCGTCGTTATTATTGACAATAATGGCGGGCTCGACTGTATCTCGCAACAGCAGGAGCGGTTGTTTGCCAGCCAAAAACATTTCGCCACCGATTTCCGCGATATCCCCTTCCATAGCATGTTCGAAGGGCTGGGTGGTTATGGTGAACTGGTCGAAACCCGCGAGCAGTTGTTACCCGCGGTGAAGCGGGCCATTGCGAGTGGCAAAACAGCCTGTGTTAATGTTAAGACCGTCGGTCATATCAGCCCTGTTGTTTTAGCGATGACCAGTAAACGCGACAAGGCATCGATCGAATAATAAAACCTGTTAACTGGGAAAAACTATGGCTACAGTCTCTTCACATATACTCGATTCTGTCGTCGGTGGTTCAGCCGTTGGCATCCGTGTAGTGCTATACAAACTACTGGATCAGAGCGCTAAACAAAAAATATTTGATGTCACTGCTGACGATGAGGGCCGGGTCGTCGAAACCGTGGATCCGGGTAAGGCGGATAAATCGGCGCTATACGAACTGGTATTTCATAGTGCGGACTATTTTGCAGGCTACGACATACCAGGGGCGAATCATTCGACGATGAAAACCGTGGTGTTGCGTTTTACCATGGCTGACCGCAATAAGCGTTATCACATGCCGGTAATGCTGGCACCTCATTCTTATTCCGTATGCTGGTGACAGAGGGTTTTTACCCCCTCTCCCTCCGGGAGTATCCGAGGGCATAAAAGGGCGGGGGTGAGGGCTTTCGAAAGTCGGTGGTCGATGATTATTGGCATCTAAAACAACATGTGCAGCTCTGGGGTGCCGGTAGTCGAAATGTGAAGGCAGTTGTTTTACTGCCTGAACTAGCTGCCCCGTTGGTAGAACCGCTACTCGAATTGAATGCTAGTGTGCTCGAGCATCGGGATTCCTGGATATCGAATGAAGATCGGCGTATATATCATACCGGCTCCGCTATTTAAGGAATGAGTTTAAGATGTCAGACAATGCTGTCGTTGTGTCGGCTCCTGATTCAATCAGACCTGCGTCTGGCCGGCATCGAAGACCGCTTCGCAGGCTATGGTCGCTTACTGTCCGAGCATTGATGGGAATGGAAACATGGTAACAAGTTACGAAGTATTCCCAGCAGAGGAACTGAATCAGCGGATTGCGGCGGTCAGACGCGTGATGAAAGACCAGGACCTGGATGCACTCGTGGTTTCGGTGCCTGAAAATATCTATTACCTGACGGGCCTTGATCACTGGGGTTTTTTCGCCTGTCACGTACTGGTCGTGCCCGCTACGGGCAGGATGGCGCTGACCTGTCGCGCGATGGAACGCATCACGGTCGAAAACCAGGTCGGTAATGCAGACTTCTATGGCCATGGCGATACCGAGGAATTATCGGACTACGTTTTGCAGATACTGGTTGATCTGGGGGTATCGACGGGAAAGCTGGGGATCGAAAAACGTAGCCTGTTCATGACACCCCGCATCTATGAAATGATTCTTGCGGCAGTTCCACGGGTTGACTGGTCGGATGGATCCGGAATTATCGATGACCTGCGCCTCGTGAAATCGCCGCTGGAACTGGAATATACCCGTAAAGCGGCCGCCGCAGCCGATGCCGGAACCCTGGCGGCAATCGCAGCGATTCGAGATGGCGCGAGCGACTACGAGGTCGCCGCAGAATGTAATCGGGCGATGATCCTGGCGGGTAGCGAGTACCCGGGATTCGGCCCGTTTATCCGACCCACAACGCGTCTTGGGGAAGAGCACACCACCTGGCGTGGCGATAGCTTTCGTGACGGCGATGCTGTATTCCTTGAAGTGGGTGGGGCTTACCGAAAGTACCAGGCACCCATGGGTCGGTTGGTATATATCGGCTCTGCACCCGAAGGCGCCGAAGCTTCTGCCGAACTCTCTATGCGTGGCATGCACGCGATTTGCGATGCGCTCAAGCCCGGGGTCCTGGCGGGGGAGGTTTATCAGGCCTGGAAGAATGTTGCCGACAGCGCCGGCCTCAGCAATTACCATCGACATCATTGCGGGTACATGGTCGGTATCGGTTTTCCTCCGAGTTGGACCGGAGGCAGCATGGTCACCAGCCTGCAACCTGGCAGCACCCGAGAGCTCAAAGCTGGCATGACCTTCCATGCCCATTCGTGGTTCACCAACACCGATGTGGTCGATTATTTTATCTCTAACACGGTCATGCTTACCGACGCAGGCGCGGAAAATCTGACCCATCGAACTCCCGAGACTCTGATTATTCGCTAGCCGGAGCGCCTGGTCGGAACCGATAATTTCGCAGCGGTTAACAGGCATTTCATACTGTTCAGATTTCGGCAGTCGAATTTTTTTTGGTAATCAGGTAACATGCCACGAAGACCTTATGTAAATAGGCGTTTTTGTTTATAAAAATACGATTCAAATAAAACCTGAGGAGATAATTACTAATGAGTATTAAAAAAGAGTTCCAAGAGTTACTCACCCAGGACGCAAAGAGCGGCAAGCTGGGTCGTCGTGACTTCATGCGCTTCGCCGTCGCCGCGGGAATGACAATTCCACTGGCGTCCGGACTCTGGATCAGTGAAGTTTCTGCAGCCACGCCGAAAAAAGGCGGCGAGTTCCGAGTCGGCGTGCACGACGTGAATACATCCGACACCTTCGATCCGGGCACCTACCAATCCGTAGGCATGATCCAGCTCGCACACACGCATCGCAGCTACCTGACCGAAATTACGCCGGATAATGGCCTCGGACCCGACATGGCCGATTCCTGGAGCGCAACCCCGGATGCAAAAGTCTGGACTTTCGAACTCAGCAAGAATGCAACCTTTCATAACGGCAAGAAATTTACCTCCAAAGATGCAATTGCCTCCTTAAACCACCACCGTGGTGAGAAATCGACTTCGGCCGCCAGCGCGTTACTGGCATCGGTTACCGATATCAAGGCAAAGGGTGACAATGCCATCGTAATTGAGCTTAACCAGGGATTTGCCGATTTACCCTGGATAATGACCGACTATCATCTTGTCATGTTGCCAGCTAATGCAGACGGCACGGCTGATTGGCAGAGCGCTATTGGCGCAGGCCCCTACGTGATTACCAATCACAAGCCCGGTATCAGCACTGCGCTTAAGCGGCACGACGGCTGGCACCGTGAAGGGGCTCATTTCGATGAAATTGAAATGTTGGGATTGAATGATCCAAACGCTCGCCAGACTGCATTGATTACCGGTGATGTCGACGCGATCACCTCGGTCGATCTGAAAACAATGGCCTTAATGGCGCGTAACAAGAAACTCGTGGTCGAAAATGTACCCAGTGGCTCGGCGATCACGCTGCCGATGTTTTGCGACCATGCACCCTTTGATAATGTAGATGTCAGGCTGGCACTTAAATATGCAGTCGACCGCGATGACATCGTTGAGAAAATCATGTTTGGCACCGCGACGGTTGGCAACGACTTCCATGTTTCGCCCGGTATGCCTTACGCGCCGACTGATATTCCGCAGCGTCCCTACGATCCCGACAAGGCCAAGTTCCATCTCAAGAAAGCGGGTGTGAGCTCTCTGGATGTGTCTCTGTCTGCTGCCGACAGTATCCTACCCGGTGCGGTAGATATGTGTGTGCTTTACAGCGAACATGCAAAGAAAGCCGGCATCAAACTTAACGTCGTGCGTGAAGCGAACGACGGTTACTGGTCGGATGTCTGGTTGAAGAAACCCTGGACTTTCGTCAAATGGGGTGCGCGACCGACCCCAGACAATATGTTCACCCTGGCCTATAAAGACGATGCACCCTGGAACGAGTCGCACTGGCAGAACAAACGCTTCAACGAGTTGTTACTGACGGCCAAAGCGGAGCTCGATGATAAGCTGCGCGCCGAGCAGTATCGTGAAATGTGCCAGATAGCGAGCGATGACGGTGGCACCGTGATACCGTTTTTCGCCAACTTTGTTTATGCGCGAAACAAGAAAGTGCAACATGGACCAAGCCTCGCAGCGAGTTGGGAACTCGATGGTGGTCGCGCTTACCATCGCTGGTGGTTCGCCTGATATCTACACCTACGTTGGTTAGGTAATAAATATTAAAAGGCTTTAGTGGACCTGCGTCCCCCGGCACAACCGGGGGACGCAGGTAGCCTGAATAATCAATAAAGCTGCCTCAGAAGATTGATGGCACTTTGAGAGGGATTAGCACCATGGGCGACATAGTAACCATTGTTTCAAAACGGCTGGGCCTGGGGTTGGTAACACTCCTGGTCATTTCAATCATCATCTTCGGCGCAGTAGAGCTGTTACCCGGAGACATTGCCCAGGCCGTACTGGGTCAGGGCGCAACCGAAGAAAACCTTGCCGCGCTGCGGGAGGAACTCGGCCTCAATCGAGCTGCACCGATCCGCTACTTCGAGTGGTTGGGCAATGCAGTGACTGGAGATTTCGGAAATTCTCTAGTATCAAAAACTCCGGTTTCGGAGGCGATAGGCACGAGATTCGGCAATACCTTGTTTCTGGCCTTATATGCTGCAGTCATCGCGGTTCCAATTGCGATTATGTTGGGTGTGGTGGTGGCATTGTACAGAAACTCTGTTTTTGACCGGGTTGCCAATGTTCTTACCCTGACTTCGATATCGTCGCCCGAATTTTTTCTCGGTTATGTATTGATTTTGTTTTTCGCGGTTAAGTGGGAAATTTTCCCGGCCATCGCCAAGCTTGACGATGACATGAGTTTGCTCGACAAACTTAACCGTACCTTCTTACCCGCGCTAACCATGGTATTGGTCGTGGTAGCACATATGATGCGCATGACCCGGGCCTCGATCATCAACCTGTTGTCGTCACCCTATGTTGAAATGGCCCGCCTCAAGGGCGTACCCGCGTGGAAAGTTATCGTCAAGCATACGCTGCCGAACGCATGGGCGCCCGTCATCAACGTTGTCGCCCTGAATCTTGCCTACCTGGTCACCGGGGTAGTGCTGGTTGAGGTTGTGTTCGTTTACCCCGGCATCGGACAATTGCTGGTTGACGCCGTTACCAAACGGGATTTTCCGGTGGTTCAGGCCTGCTGCCTGATTTTCGCTGCGACCTTCATCCTGCTAAACCTGGCCGCTGACGTGGGGTCGATTCTGACCAATCCGCGTTTGCGTCATCCGAAGTGAGGGCTGAATCATGAATTATTTTATCATTGGTTTTTACGCCCTGGTTATCGGTGCCTCTTCACTAGCCGCTTATTATCAAAAGCGTTCCCTGTTTATCCTGTTATTCTCGCTGACCCTCGTATCCTTTGTCATGGGTATCATCGGTGGCGAGTCAATGCTGTGGACGGTCACTATCATTGCCGGGCTGATTGCCTTTTCTGCCGGGGTTTCTTACTCGTTCCGGGAATTCCTGGTGATACTGCTACCCCCCGACCTGGCCAAGGTGTTGCGTACCGCACCATTAACCGCCGGGTTCGGGCTGTTTATAATTTTCACCTATGCAATCTCCGGCATTTTTGCGCCGATTATTGCACCCTACGGTGAGGCCGAGGTTATCTCGTCCGCATTTGCCCCGGCCGACGAAAATATGCTGCTGGGAGCTGATCAGCTGGGTCGGGACATGTTCAGCCGAATTATCTATGGGGCCCGTAATACAGTCGGTCTGGCGCTGTTGGCTACCCTCCTGGCATTCGCCATGGGTGCTACCGCGGGTTTGTATGCAGCCACCAAGGGTGGCAAACTCGACCAGCTATTAGGACGGGTGGTAGACGTCATCATGTCGATCCCTTCACTGATTTTCTCGCTATTGCTATTAAGTATTTTCGGCACCAATACATTTACGCTGATCATAGTCATCGCGATCATTTTTGCACCGCGCGTATTCCGACTCGCAAGATCGGTGGGCGGTAATGTCGTGGTGATGGATTATATCGAAGCCGCCAAGCTAAGGGGTGAAGGCAACTGGTACCTGATACGTAAGGAAATATTACCCAATTCGTCGGCACCGCTAATCGCCGAGTTCGGCCTCGAGTTCTGTTTCGTATTTCTGCTGGTAGCCGGTCTCTCCTTCCTCGGTCTCGGTATACAGCCACCCACCGCGGACTGGGGCTCTATGGTGCGCGAGAACGCGACCCTGATTTCCTTCGGAGAGATCACTCCACTGATACCGGCGGGCGCGATCGCGCTGCTGACGGTCGCCGTTAACTTTGTTGTTGACTGGATGTTGTACATGTCGTCCGGTCTGAAGGAGTAACCGAAATGAGTCAAGATAAAAGCATACTGCTAGATATTAAGAATCTGGTTATCGAGGGGTACTCCGATGAACACTGGATTGGAATTGTGCATGGGATTGATCTGACGCTGCACCGCGGCGAGGTCATGGGCCTGATTGGTGAGTCAGGAGCCGGGAAATCCACGATTGGGCTGGCGGCGATGGGTTTTACCCGGGATGGCTGCCGCATAGGCGAAGGTTCTTCGATCGAATTCGATGGCCTGGAATTGACGACAACCCCGCAATCAGATCTGCAGTCGCTGCGGGGCGCACGGATTGCTTATGTGGCGCAGTCAGCTGCAGCCTCATTCAATCCGGCACACAAATTGATCGACCAGCACACCGAGGCACCGCTACAGTACCGAATCCAGAAACGCCTGGAAAGCCAGGAAGACGCGATGGAGCTATACGAGCGTTTGCGTCTGCCCAATCCACGGGAAATCGGTTTTCGTTATCCGCACCAGGTTTCGGGCGGACAATTACAACGTGCAATGACGGCGATGGCAATGGCCTGTCGGCCCGACCTGATCATTTTCGATGAGCCGACCACCGCGCTCGATGTCACCACCCAGATCGAGGTATTGTCGGCCATCCGCGATATCGTCGATCAGTTCAATACCGCGGCACTTTATATTACTCATGACCTCGCGGTAGTGGCGCAGATGGCCGATGTCATCAAAGTCCTGCTCAAGGGTGACGAGGTCGAACAAGCCGATACCAGAACCATGCTGGAACATCCCCAGAGCGATTACACCAAGTCATTGTGGGCGGTGCGTGATTTCAAAAAAGAGCAGGTGCCACGCCCCACTGACGAAGTAGCTCTGGTTTCAGTGAAAAATGTTGATGCATCTTACGGCACTACACCGGTACTGGAAGACGTTTCCTTTGATATCTATTCGGGGATGACGGTTGCGGTGGTGGGTGAGTCAGGGTCGGGCAAGTCGACTACGGCAAGGTGCATCACCGGGCTTTTACCGCCGACCAGGGGAGAAATTCTGTTCAAAGGCACGCCGTTACCGCCGGATTATCGAGATCGCAGCAAGGACCAGTTGCGCCAGGCGCAGATGATTTATCAAATGGCGGATACCGCGCTTAATCCTAAAGTTAAAATCAGCGAGATAATTGGGCGACCCGCACAGTTTTACAGTGGCCTGCATGGACCGGGGTTGAAAAATCGGGTCGACGAGTTACTGGATTTAATCGAACTGGATCCTTCGCTGTACTATAACCGCTACCCACCGGAGCTATCCGGCGGTCAGAAACAGCGCATCGGCATTGCCCGTTCCCTCGCGGCGGAACCCACGTTCATCATCTGCGACGAGGTGACCAGCGCACTGGATCAACTGGTTGCGGAAGGTATCCTGCGCCTGCTCGACAAACTGCAAAAGGAACTGAACCTCGCCTTTATGTTCATTACCCATGACCTGGCAACGGTTCGTTCGATTGCCGATGAAGTCGTAGTCATGCAATATGGCAAGGTGGTCGAACAGGGTCCAAAGGATGTAATGTTTACTCCGCCGCATCATGCATACACCGACCTGTTGCTGTCCTCCGTACCGGAAATGGATCCAGACTGGTTGACGACCTTGCTCGAAGAGCGCGGTGTCGACAGCAATACCGAGGTCAATAAAACCTGAAAGGATCTCATTTATACGACCGGTCAGGTCCATCTTAATACCTACAAGCAGTGATACGCTGTGTTGCCAGGTCACAAACTACCCGGCTAGTAGATAATTATTGAAAAAATTTGCTGTTTTCAAGTTAGAAGATTTCGAGCTAAATTTTTAACCATATTCGATATGAATGAACGCACTGCCAGGGAAAAATATTGCCTGCGGAATTATCGATAGAAATAATTAACCAGAGTCATCGGAACCGCGGGCACATAGGTCACCAGCATTAACATCGAAAATAAGACGGCGATGAAGTAAATGTTGACCTTGCTGACTTCCCATATATCGGCCTTCGCCACTGAACAGGCGGTAACCAGGACACTGGCTACCGGTGGTGTCTGCTGACCGATGCCCAGGTTCAAAGTCACGATAATACCGAAATGAACCGGATCGATTCCGACCTGGTGAACCAGTGGCATGACGATTGGCACGACCAGGATGATCGCTGCTGCCGAGTGCAGAAAAAGACCGACAACCAGGAAAAACACATTCAGCAGCGCGAGGACCATGTATTTGTTCTGAGTGATATTACCGATGCCATCGGCCAGAGTCTGTGGCACCTGCGCCTCGGTGAGGTACTCGCCGACCAGTACCGAGGATGCTACCAACAGCATTACCACCGAGGTTTGCACGCTACCGTCGATCATCGCCTGTTTTAAATGTGGCCAGTCCAGTTCGCGGTATATGATGCCGATCAGGATGGCTGCTACCACGGCAAGCCCGGCGCCCTCGGTGGCTGTCACGAATCCGCCGAAGATACCACCCAGAATGATCACGGGCAGGGTAAAGGCGAGCGCGGCGTCCTTGAATGTTGCGACCACGTGGCTGGTTCTAAACACTTCCTCGACCGGATAGTTGTAGCGCACCGCAAACCGGTGTGCCACGACCATCATCAGGAAACCGCCCAGCACGCCAGGTACGATACCGGCCACAAACAGCTGCACGACCGAGCTTTGTGCCATAACCGCGTACAGTATCATCGGGATCGAAGGCGGAATTATCACTGCCAGGGTTGCCGACGACGAGGTGACCGCCGCGGCAAACGGACCCGGGTAACCTTTTTTCTTCATCTCTGGAATCAGTATCGATCCGAGCGCAGCGACATCCGCGACCGCCGAACCAGAGATTTCGGCGAAGAATAGCGATGTACCGATATTGACCATCGCCAGGCCGCCTTTGACAAATCCAAATATTGCCGAAGCAAATGCGATAAGACGCCGGGAAATACCGGTAGAATTCATGATCGCACCGGCGAGTATGAACAGTGGGATTGCGATCAATGGGAAGTTCGTTGCTCCATCCATCATGACCAGGGCTACATTGGGCAAAACGTCGAGGCCATGTGCGAATACCATTGCCCCGCTGGCGACTACTGCCAGCGCCACCGCAATCGGTACATTGATCATCACCAGCACCAGTAAACCGATGAACATGAACAATATGATCATTTTGTATCTACCCCGGACTTACTCATGACGAAGAACTGAGGACTGCCCAGTCGCCTCACGCCAGATCTGGGGCAGATTCAGGACTTCCGCGATCACGAACAGGATTGCGCCGATGGGTATCACGGACTGGGTAAACTGGGTACCGATAAATGGCAGGCTGATCAGGGTATCGCCTTCCAGGATTACCAAAACGATATAGCCGTACCAGGCCAGGATCAGGAAAAACCCGATTGTGACGATCTCGGAGCAGATTACCATCGGCACTCGAAACACTGGAGGCACTGCGGCGATCAATCCGGGCACCCCGATATGGGCACGTTTCAATGCAGCGAGCGAGGCACCATAATAGGTCAACCAGGCGAGTTGTACGGAAGCGATTTCGTCATACCAGGAAAGCGATGCACCCGCCCAGCGGTAGATAACTCCAAGCACCACCACGGCGGCCAGGCTGATGATGAGCAGCACAGTGATCGCTTCTAACACGCGCTCGAATACAGAGCGCGCAGCGTCGAATTTATTCACAACAGCACTTTACGAATCAGAATCTTTTATTAATCGAGGATAAGCCCCGCCCCGCTAACGCGGGGCAGGGTATGAATACTCTACTGCGCAAGCCCCAGGGCCGTGTCGATCAGTATCTTACCGGTAGGCACGGTGCCGCCGAATTCTTCGTAGATCGGCTTGCTGGCGTCGATAAAGGCCTGTTTGTCTGCATTATTGACCTGGATTCCGCCCGCCTTCAGCTCCGCTAGTAGATCAACTTCCATTCGTGCGGCGGTTTTATAGACAAAGTCCTGGGTTTCCATCGCCGTGCTCTCGAGGATATTACGTACATCCTCGGGTAGTTCGTTCCAGTACTTCGTGCTTACCGTCACATAGGCTGGTGTGTACACATGACCGGTCATGGAGAGGTACTTTTGCACCTCCTGAAACTTGCCGCTGGCGATCTGTGCCAGGGGGTTCTCCTGGCCATCGAAGGTGCCGGTCTGTAAGGCGACAAATACTTCCGAGAACGACAGGGGTGACGGATTGGCGCCGTAGGCTTTGAACATCTTCACACGCCACACTGACTTCGGTGTCCTCAATTTAAGGCCCTGCAGGTCCTGGGGTGTGTTGATGGGCCGCTTGTTGTTGGTAATATTGCGGAAGCCATTCTCCCAGATCGCCAGTACTTTGTAGCCTTTCTTTTCGAGAATCGGTGCCAGCGTCGGCCACACGATCTTCCTTTCGATACGAGACATGTGAGCCCTGTCCTTGACCAGGTAGGGCATATCGAAAAGACCGAACTCGTCCGACACCGAAGCCATTACTGAGGATGGCAGGGCGAAGTTAATCGTACCGAGTTTGAGCTTTTTCAATAACTCCTTGTCCTTGCCGAGTTGGCTCGAACCGAAAGCCGTGACTTTCGCTTTATCGCCGAGCTTGGCATTGGCGCGCATGGCGAATTCATTCACAGATGCTTCAAACAGTGATCCCGGTTTGCCGACATGGCCGAATTTCAGTTGTATCATTTCGGCGGCGAATACCGGGGTCGCCAGAATGACGCTTAATATAACTGCGGGGCTAATGATTTTTAGAAGTTTCATTTTTTCCTCCTTCCACTGATTATGGTTATTTGACGTTTTGTTCTTATGGGTAAAAATTTCTTGCGCAACGATCCTACTCCTAATTACTTTATAAGGGCAAACAATTATTCGCTGCATTACACTCAACAGGCATGAGATACGTTTCAAAATTTAACTCAGGGATTTTCCGTGAGGTAGTCGAGAGCAGCATTTATGCCGCCCTTGTTAAAGGGTATTTTTGCCGCCGCCAGGCCCATTTCCACCCCGCTTAAGGTACCAGCCAGCATCAGGTCGTTAAAATCACCTAAATGACCGATTCGAAAAACGCGTCCCTGAACTTTGGCCAGGCCAGTACCGAGTGACATATTGTATCGCTCCAGAATCACCTTGCGCAGATGGTCGGCATCGTGACCGTCCGGAACCACGATTGCTGTTAGCGCAGCACTGTACTCTTCAGGGTCAAGGCAGAGAATCTCCAGGCCCCAGGCACGCACCGCGAGTCGCGTCGCTTCCCCATGACGTCGATGCCTGGCAAATACATTCTCGAGGCCTTCCTCCTCCAGCAACATCTTCAGCGATTCTCGCAGGGCGTAAAGAAGATTAGTCGCCGGAGTGTAGGGAAAATAACCCGTCTTGTTAGCGGCTATCATCGGTTGCCAGTTCCAGAATGAGGCGGACAGGGTCGACGACCTGGCAGCTTCCAGCGCCTTGGCACTAATCGCGTTAAAACTGAGTCCGGGTGGCAACATCAGTCCTTTTTGCGAACCACCAACCGTGACGTCAACACCCCACTCGTCGTGACGGTAATCGATTGAACCCAGCGATGAGATGACATCGACCATGAACAGGGCAGGATGTCCGGACTTGTCGATGGCCTTTCTGATTTCACCGATGCGGCTGGTGACCCCTGTGGAAGTTTCGTTGTGAACTACCATCACTGCCTTGATTGCCTGGGACTTGTCTGCGCGTAATCGGGCTTCGACCTGAGCAGGATCGACACCCCGACGCCAGTCACCTTCGACAAATTCGACATCGAGACCAAGATCGTTTGCTATGACTTGCCAAAGGGTGGCGAAATGGCCAGTCTCGAACATCAATACTTTATCTCCCGCTGACAAGGTGTTAACCAGGGCGGCTTCCCAGGCGCCTGTGCCCGAGGCGGGGTAAATAACCACGTCGGCACTCGTTTTGAAAACCTGTTTTAGTCCATTCAAAATTTCAAGCGTGAGTTGCGCAAATTCCGGTCCGCGGTGATCCATGGTCGGCATGTCCATTGCGCGCAGAACCCGGTCGGGCACATTGGTCGGCCCGGGAATTTGAAGAAAATGACGCCCTGTTGGTATCGGCATAAAACGCTCCAATTTAAGGAAACTCTGCAAAATGCAGAGTTTCTGTGGCACAAGGACGTGCCGCCATTATCAATAACTTTTAAGTTATTGATAATGTGAGATAAATAAAAATCACACTTTTTAATTATCGTGCTCTGCTCA
>JBGUEB010000046.1:0-16682 GCA_041821565.1 Gammaproteobacteria bacterium
CATCCACGGGAACCCGAAATTGCCGGCACTGGCTGATCGTCTTCCCCAGGAGCCGCTTGTGGTTGCACCTTACGATTCAATTGGAAAATACGGTGGTACCTTCGATGCGCTGTCAAATGCGACCGAATCGGGCACCTCAGACTTCATGGCGATTCGTCACGTCAACCTGGTGCGTTATTCGGACGATCTTGAAACCATCGTGCCAAACGTCGCCAAAGGCTGGGAGTGGAACGATGACTTTACCCAGCTGACGTTTTTCCTACGCAAAGGCCACAAATGGTCGGACGGGGCACCCTTCGGTGCAGCAGATGTCGAGTTCTGGTATGAAAACCTGGCGATCGACACGAATGTTCGCGAAAAACCAAAAGATTATGTGCTGGTAGGCGGCAAGCCCATGACGGTCGATGTTATCGACGCGCAAACAGTGCGTTTCAACCTGCCTTCTCCAAAACCCGGCCTGCTGTCGCATTTCGCCAACCATTATGCACAGGGTTTCCAGCCCAAGCATTTTCTCGGCCAGTGGCATCCAGCGGTTAATCCGGATGCCGATGCCAATGCAAAAAAACTCGGTTTCGAAAATGGCTATGCAGCCATTGCCGCCTACTACGGCAGCTCTGACTGGATGGACACACCGACTCCGATGCTGACAAACCCTGGTGGCAACCTCGCGGATTTGCCAGCACACGCTCACCCGACGCTGGAAAGCCATATTGTCGTTGCGGAAAGTACCGAGGGCCGTCACTTTGTTGCCAATCCGTATTTCTATATGGTCGATACAGCCGGTAACCAGCTACCCTATATCAACGAGCAGGACGAGTTGTATGTCGGTGAAAGTGAAGTGCGTTTGCTGAAGCTGGTGAATGGCGAAGTCTCTTATAAAGCCCAGGCATTGAATCTGGATTACATGCCTCTGCTGATGGAAAATCAGGAAAAAGGCAACTTCACGATGGAATTGAAACCCGAAGTCGCGATACCAACCTTTGCCTTTAACGTGACTTCTGAAAATATGGAAAAACGCAAGGTCTTCGGTGACCTGAAATTCCGCCAGGCGATGTCTGTGGCCATCAACCGTGATGAAATCAACGAAGTCGTCTTCTTCGGTACGGGTGCTCCCCAGCAATATATCGGCTTCTCTCCGACGCCATCGTTTATTGATAAGAAGTGGGACCAGCATTACGCCCAGTTTGATCCCAAATTAGCCAGCAAGCTGCTCGATGAAATCGGCATGAAAGACGTTGATGGGGATGGCATGCGCGAATTGCCCAACGGCCAACCACTTGTCCTGAACCTTCAGGTACCAACCCAGGCGATATCGATCAAACAGGTCGAACTGGTGGGTCTGCACTGGGCTGCCGTGGGGATTAATAATACGGTTAAGGAAGTCACAACGGATGAATTCCGTTCGGCAATGTCCGCCAATAAACTCGACGTGACCATGTACTCGAAAGGCCAGCCCATGGCCGTCATCCTTGGCGTTTCCGAGTTGTTCATTCCGCCTTACGATAATTACTTCAACCAAAAAACAGCGGTACTCTGGGGTGAATACCTCGATTCTGATGGAGCCAAAGGGGTGAAGCCACCACCCTATGCCTATGAGATGATCGAAGATATCAGTGCCTTCCAGTCAGAAATAGCGGGCTCGGCTGAATCCGATCGACTGGGTCAAAAGCTGGTAAAAACCATGACTGAAAACCTACTCTTCATCGGTACTGTGAAGTCAGTTTCACCGATCTATCACCTCAATACCTTGAAAAACTTTACTGAGTATAAGACGGCATCTTATTCCTACTACAGGTCCTATCCGTATCGCGGTCCTCAGTGGTACTTTGACAAGTAGGTTTTTCAGATGATGGTTTGTCCACGGGCATTTTGTTGATGCCCGTGGACAGTTACTAACGATAGGTAATACTCGGATGGAGCGACCAAAGCTCTATCCAGCTAAGAAATTTAAGTAGGGGGGCAAAAGAAAATGCAATTCGCTCGTTTCGCAATCACGCGTGCATTGTTGGCGATGTTTACGCTGATCCTGGTTTCCCTTATTGTTTTCAGCCTGATGGAACTGGTGCCGGGTGACTGTGCGGAACGCTACCTCTCTTTCAAGAGCTCCCAGGGCGGGGTAATAACGGCTGCCGACATTGACGCAGAACGTGCCCGTCTGGGCCTGGACCGGCCTTACCTGGTACGCTGGGGAAGCTGGATTCTCAATGCCTTTCGGGGTGAGTTCGGCGATAGTTGCATTTTGCGCCTCAACATCAGCGAATTACTCGGCCAGAAATTCTGGTTGAGCCTCGGGATTTGCCTTACCTCTTTGCTGCTCGCTTACCTGATTGCTATTCCGATTGGAATTATTTCGGCTACATCAAAAAACCCGTGGGCAAACAATGGCTTGCGGCTTGTCAGCTACCTCGGCCTGGCGATGCCGAATTTTTTACTGGCGCTGATGATCATGCTGTTTTCGACGGTATATTTCGGTGACACCCTGACCGGACTGTTTTCCAAAGAATTTCGCGATGCGGCCTGGTCTGTTGATCGGGTTAAGGATTTCCTCTCGCGTGCCTGGCTGCCGGTGTTCATTCTCGCCTGGTCGGCAACCGCTTTTGCTATTCAGACTGTGCGCGCGCTAATGTCCGATGAAGTCGGCAAGCTCTATGTTGTTGCTGCGTCTGCCCGCGGTGTGACCGGGCGTACACTGCTCTGGCGCTATCCGGCCCGTCACGCGCTTGGGCCAATCATCAACTCGCTGGGTTTCGACTTGAATCGCATATTTAACGAGTTACCGATTGTGGCGCTAATCCTGACCCTGACCGAAGCCGGATCACTGTTAATCGAGGCGCTTGCGCGATCGAACGACCAGCAATTGGCCGGTGCGATTATATTTATGCTGACCGCGAGCATCGTTGGAATTAATTTCATCACGGACATTATTCTGGCCCTGACCGATCCACGTGTTCGCCGTAGTATTCTGGGATAAATGACATGACAGATACTACAAACACTACCAATGTCGACACAAATGTGGACCAGAAACGTAAGGAGGCCTATTTCACCGCCTCCCAGGGGCAGTTAATCTGGACACGCTTTAAAAAGCAAAAAGCCGCCATGGTAGGTGCCGGTGTTCTCGCCGTGCTGATCTTGTCTGGATTATTCGCACCGTTTCTGACACCTTATGACCCTACTATTGCCGGCCGAAATAAAGACTACTTAAACGGTGCTCCGAATGTCCCGAGTTTCTGCGATGAAAACGGCTGTTCCTTGCGACCGTTTATTTACAGCTTTAAACGTAGCCGCTCTATCGCGACTAACTTTCGCTGGGTTACCGAGCTCGACACGAGTCTGGACGCCCGTCGGTACGTGGTTTTCTTTCCGCAGGGTGACGAATATACCCTCTTCGGTATGACATTTAATACCCATTTATTTGGCGTTGACTCGGGCAAGATACATATTTTCGGCACCGACTCGACCGGCAAAGACATTTATTCGAGGACTCTGCAGGCCATCAATACATCGCTCGCTGTGGGGACCATCGGTGTCTTTATTGCCTTTGTACTGGCGCTGATTATTGGCGGCATATCGGGTTACTACGGTGGCTGGATAGATTCCACCTTGCAGATGATAACGGATGCTGTACGAACCATACCAACCATTCCATTGTTCATGGCGCTAGCCGCGTTCATTCCAGATACCTGGAGTTCGGAGACACGGTTTTTATTCATCTCGATTATCCTTGGGTTTGTCGGCTGGCCGACACTGGCGCGGCGGGTCCGGACCCACCTGTTGACTGAGCGAAGTCAGGAGTATGTGCTTGCGGCGCAGTTATGCGGGGCCTCGGCAGGCCATATAATCAGGCGCCATCTGTTGCCGAGTTTCACCAGCTATATCATCGTCGATCTGGTTATTTCGTTTCCTTACATGGTGTTGTCAGAAACTGCACTCAGCTTTATCGGCCTGGGTTTGAAAGACCCGGTCAATTCACTCGGCGTAATGCTGCAAAACGTGACCAGCGCGGATGTCCTGCTCAATTACCAATGGTATTTCATACCGGTATTTTTCTTCATCACCCTGGTGCTGGCCTTTGTTTTTGTAGGCGACGGTCTGCGTGACGCTGCTGATCCTTACGCAGATACCAAAAAATGACAAAACCGTTGATTTCAGTAAAAGATCTGACCATCCGGTTTAAAACCGACGAGGGCCTGGTCACCGCGGTCGAAAAAGTTTCCTTCGATATCGCATCGGGCGAAGTACTAGGGCTGGTCGGCGAGAGCGGTTCGGGTAAGTCCGTGACCGCCAAAGCGCTGATGCTGCTAAACCCGGATAATGCCGTTTTCGACCCCGAAAGCAGCATCACACTGAATGTCGACGATAAACAAATAGATGTACTTTCACTGGGTCCGAAGGATCGTATGATTATTCGTGGTGGTGCGGTTTCGATGATCTTCCAGGAACCCATGGCAAGCTTTGCCCCGGCTATCTCCATTGGCGATCAGATGGTGGAACAGTTGATGATCCATTCGGACATGAACAAGGCAAAAGCTAAAGAAATTTCTATCGAAATGCTGGTGCGCGTGGGGATTCCGGATCCAGCACAACGCTTCGGCCAATATGCATTCGAATTCTCTGGCGGTATGCGCCAGCGCGCAATGATCGCGATGGCGCTTTCAACCAAACCCAAGCTGCTTATCGCCGACGAACCGACAACCGCGCTCGATGTGACCATCCAGGCCCAGGTCATCGACCTGATGAAGGATCTAGTAAGCGAGTTTCACATGGCGATCCTGTTCATCACCCATGATCTGGGTGTAATCGCCCAGACAGTTGACCGGGTGGCAGTAATGTATCTTGGTAATCTGGTCGAGAAAGGTAGCGTGCGGCAGGTGCTCAGGAACCCAGGCCACCCATATACACAGGGACTTCTGCACGCCCTGCCACGGCTTGACGATCTCGATACACCCTTGACCCCGGTGAAGGGCGATATTCCCTCACCATTGGACCGACCATCGGGCTGTGTCTTCAATACACGCTGCCCGGACTCGCTTGGTGTGGAATGCGAGTCACGCGTTCCGATTTATACAACTACGGAAGACGGGCATCAGGTTGCCTGTTTATTAAAAGAAATAGAAGGGACACCGGCATGAGCGAGGCACTTATTTCAACCGACGATCTGTCGGTTCACTTTCCATTGCGGGGCGGTAAGCTTTTCGGACCACCTCCTGTGGTGCGTGCGGTTGAAGGCGTCACGGTTGACATCGAAAGAGGCAGCTTTTTTGGACTGGTGGGTGAATCGGGATCCGGCAAGACTACCTTTGGTCGCGCCTTATTGCGCGCGGCACCAATTACCCGGGGCAAGGCCACCTATTCGGATAGTGACGTTACCTATGACCTGCCATCGCTCGCGGGTGATGAAATGAAAGAGTATCGCAAGCGTGCTCAGCTAATTTTCCAGGATCCCTATGCCGCGCTCAGTCCGCGCATGACGGTACGCGACATCATCGCCGAACCGCTGGAGGTGATGGGGTTGACAAAGACGCGCGCGGAGACCGACGAACGCGTGCGTGAAATCGCGGCGAAGTGCCGGATTAACCTCGAACACCTGCGGCGTTTTCCACACGCCTTCTCCGGTGGACAGCGGCAACGTATCTCAATCGCGCGGGCGTTGGTTTCAGAGCCAAACTTCATCGTCGCGGATGAAAGCGTTGCGGCCCTTGACGTATCGATTCAGGCGGATGTACTGAACCTCCTAAAGTCGATTCAACTGGATATGGGGCTGACCTTCCTATTTATCAGCCACGATCTGAGTGTTGTCGCGCATACCTGTGACCATGTCGCGGTAATGTACCTGGGGCGGCTGGTGGAGACAGCACCGACACGTGAACTGTTCGCCGGTCCCCGACACCCCTATACCAAAGCATTGCTGTCGGCAATCCCGTCACTCGATCCCGATGATCACGGAAATGTACAGAAGCTGGAAGGTGAGATACCCTCGCCAACCAACCCGCCGCCGGGCTGCAAATTCCAGACTCGATGCCGTTTCGCTATCGACATTTGCCGTCAGGAAGAACCGAAACTCAGCCATTTGGGATTTGAGCACGATGTCGCCTGCCACCGCTGGCAGGAACTTGCGGATGAACCATGAAGTTTCAGCCGCCGATCCCGCTTAAAGTTTTTCTAGGCTTAATCGAACTATCCGGACCGGAAGCCCGGCACTAATCCGATAACCAGACTTATTGAGCCATCGCACCAATGAATATACTCTTCATAACAGCGGATCAGTGGAGAGGTGACTGCCTGTCGGCCCTGGGGCACCCTCATCTCAAGACACCTAATCTCGATGCTATCGCTGCCGATGGTGTTCTTTTCAAACACCATTATGCCCAGGCGACACCTTGCGGACCCTCTCGCGCCTGTATTTACACTGGCATGTACATGCATAACCATCGCTCACTTCTCAACGGCACGCCGCTGGAAGCGCGCCACACCAACATAGCACTTGAGACTCGCAAAGGTGGTTATAAACCCGCACTGTTTGGCTACACGGATTTTAGTCATGACCCGCGCCAATACGCGCCTGGAGACTATGTACTTGAAAGCTATGAAGGGGTGTTACCAGGCATGGTTCCTGTCTGTCATGTAAATAGCACAGCAAAACCCTGGCTCGCCGATCTCAAGACAAAGGGATATCAGGTGCCAGATAATAAAAAGGACATGCTAAGGCCTAAAATTGATTATGCGGGGGCGCAGAACAAGGGCAAAACCTTTGCACCAGCCAGATTTAAGGCTGAAGACAGTAGTGCGGCATTCCTCGTCGGCGAAACCATCAAATATCTTTCGGTGCGCCAGACCAAACCCTGGTTTGTACACCTGTCGTTCCTCTCGCCCCATCCCCCATACATTGTGCCAGAGCCTTTTCATAATCTATATGACGCAAATGACATGTCGCTTCCTGTGCGTCAGGATACACCAGAAAAAGAGGCCGCTCAGCACCCCTGGCTCGGCCTCTATATTTTCAAGCAGGCTGGAGATAGTTATACCTTCGGTGCCGATTCCCGAGACAATGTTTCTCTTTCGGAAGTTGAACTGCGTCAGATCAGGGCAACCTACTATGGCATGATGTCGGAGATTGATTCGCAGATCGGCAGGCTTACCGATTATCTCAGGCAGATTGGTGCCTATGATAATACCCTGATTGTGTTCACCTCTGATCACGGTGACATGCAGGGTGATCACTGGATGCTATCCAAATCCTGTTACTTCGATCAGGCATTTCACGTTCCCCTGATTGTACGTGATCCCAGGACTGTGGCGGATCAGTCACGGAGTACCCAGGTAGCGGCATTCACCGAAAGTGTCGATATCATGCCGACCATTCTCGATTGGGTTGGCCAGGATATTCCATCCCAATGTAACGGTTATTCTCTATTGCCGTTTTGTTGCGGTCAGCACCCGGAAGACTGGCGCCAGGAATACCATGCCGAGTTTGATTTAAGGAGTCCCAGTGGATATGCCCAAACGCCACCTCTGGGATTAGACAAGTCGAAATGCCTGGTTAGTATTGCTCGTGGTGAAAGATACAAGTATGTGCATTTTGCAGGGCTTCCTCCGCTGTTTTTCGATCTTAAAGAGGACCCTGATGAATTTATAGATCGATCTAATGACCCGGATTACCAACGCAGAGTGCTTGAATACACTCGAAAAATGTTGACCTGGCGCATGGAGTATGCCGATTCGGCGCTTACCGACATTCGCCTGGGGGATAACACGGATTAACGACCAATCACGGAATAAAGAATCGGTGAGATCCAGATATGTCAAATGATAAAGCGGTAACTGAACACTATTTACACGGCGATTTACTTAACGCAATTCAGGCAGCTATTTCTGAACTGGGCAAAACGATCGATAGTATAAGCATTGAAGATCTTGCGCCGGTTGATGAATTTCATATTGGGGGGCGACAGGCAACCGAGCATTTTATCGGGCAGTTAGATTTTTCCGAGCAAGACCATTTACTTGACGTGGGATGCGGTCTGGGAGGAGCGTCACGCTATGTTGCAAACAGGTACAGCAATCGTGTTACTGGAATTGATTTAACGGAAGAATACATTGAAACGGGAAATGCACTGTGCGCCTGGGTGAAACTGGACAGGCATATTAGTCTTCATCAAGGTAGTGCGTTATCGATGCCTTTTCAGGATAAAACATTCGATGGTGCTTACATGATGCATGTCGGGATGAATATTGACGACAAGGCTCAGCTTTTTAAAGAAATATACCGGGTGTTACGGCCAGGGGCATCTTTTGGTGTTTACGATGTAATGCGAGACAAGGAAGGTGAATTAACTTATCCGGTTCCCTGGGCTACAGAAAAAAGTACCAGCAATTTAGCCGCACCCGATCAATACAGGCATGCCCTCGAAAATGCCGGGTTTGTGGTTTCCAGAGAAAACAATCGTCGTGATTTTGCGCTGGATTTCTTTAAGCGGTTACGTGAAAAAGTAGAGTCCGGCAGTGGACTATCCCCGCTCGGTCTGCATACCTTAATGAAGGAAAGCACGACCGTTAAAATCAAAAACATGATTCGAAATATTACCGAAGAATACCTTGCCCCGGTTGAAATAATTGCCCAAAAACGTGAAATATAAGAATCATTTGAGGAAGCAAAGTGACTAGTACTCAGACTGCAAATGTTGCCATTGCGCTCATCGACCTGCTCACGGACTACGGCGTTGACACGGTATTTGGTATTCCCGGTGTACATACCCTGGAATTTTATCGACACCTGCCTAACAGCGCGTTAACGCATATTGCGACGCGACATGAACAGGGCGCGGCTTTCATGGCCGACGGCTATGCACGGGCTAGTGGTAAGCCAGGCGTCGCGCTGGTCATTTCGGGTCCCGGTGTTACCAATGCCGCCACCGCGCTTGGTCAGGCCTATGCAGACTCCATTCCCCTGCTTTTAATTTCCACGGTTAATCGTCTCGACAGCCTCGGCAAGGGCTGGGGATTATTACACGAACTAACTGACCAGGATGCGGTGACTAGCCCGATGACTGCTTTTAGCGCCACTGCGCGCAGTGTTGCAGAGGTTCCCGAGTTGCTAGCCCGGGCATTTACCCAGTTTAGAAGCGGGCGCGCGCGACCGGTACATATCTCCATTCCACTAGACCTGTTAGAAGAATCGGTACCAGAGCCCTGGCAGGTTGCTCCTGAACCCGGGTTACAGGCGCTCGATACTGATTTACTCGATGCCATGGTGACCGAATTGGGACAAGCGCAAAGTCCGCTCATCCTGATTGGTGGTGGGGCAGTAGCGGCGGGTGAGAGTCTGACAGCTATTGCAGAGCAGTTGCAGGTACCGGTTATCAGTACTGCCAACGGCAAGGGCGTGATACCCGATTTACATCCATTACACCTGGCAGGCACCCTGGGTCGACCCGAAGTACATCGCTTAATCGACAGCGCCGACCGGGTGCTGGTAGTAGGCTCTGAACTGGCAGAGTCTGGAAATTGCGTCAAAAGAATGAGTCTCGAAAACAAGCTTTTACGCATAGATGTCGACCCTAAAAAACTGGATGATAAGTACCCGGCACTGGTGGCGTTATGCGCGAATGCCCGGGATGCCTGCGATTACCTGAATCGGAAGCTGGCGGGAATCAAGCCGGAAGTACAAAATGGTGCTGAGACGGTGGCTGCTGTACGTGATGCGATAAGCAATAACCTGGTGCCTGCGGAGCAACGTCACATACGCGTGCTGCAAACATTGCGTACGGCGATTCCCACGGACAGTCTGATCATGGCCGATGCCACGCAACTGGTTTATACCGGTATGTTTGGAATGACGATGGCCGCACCTCGACTGTGGCACTACCCGGCGGGATTTCTCACTCTCGGCTCGGCCTTGCCCTGCGCCATCGGTGCCCAACTAGCCCTGCCAGACAGGCCGGTTGCCGTTTTTGTCGGCGATGGGGGTTTCCTGTTTACGGTGCAGGAACTGCTGACCGCGGCGGAACAGCGACTGCCGATTGTAATCATTTTATGGAACAATAATTGCCTGAAGCAGATTAAAGATGATATGCAGGCTGGAATGATGCAGACCCTGGCGGTCGATAATCTCAATCCGGAGTTTTCATCACTGGTGCAGTCCTGTCGATGCCTGTGGCGGCAACCAGGCAGTCACACCGAGCTAGTCGAAATTGTGCGCCAGGCGTTTAAGGCTGACAGGCCGACGGTTGTTGAAATTGATGAATTTGCGGCGTGGATCGATGAGTAGAGCTTTGATGAAGTTCATTGGGCTTTATTCATACATAAAAAGACACTCGAATTCCCGAATCCCGCACCGTTGTACTCCCTCTCCCCAGAGGGGCGAGGGGGAAAATACATCACACGGGCTTGTTCAGTACCTCCAGTGCAGCCTCGTGCAATTGTGGCGTCGCCGCAGCAATCACCTGCGGGCCGGAGTCTAATCCCAGTGCATTACCCTGCCAGTCGCTGATGACACCACCGGCCTGCTCGACGATTGGTACCAATGGTAAGTAGTCAAATGGATACAGGCTCGATTCAACTACGAGGTCGACCCAACCGCCGGCCAACATAGCATAGGTATAGCAATCGCCACCGTAGCGTCGGTATCGTACCCGTTTGCTTAGCATTTCAAACCCTGCCAACTCATCAGCACTAAAAAAATCGGGCGAAGAAGTTAACAGACTGGCCGTTGTAAGATCCTGGCACTGGCTCGTATGGCAAACCTCGTCGTTTAGTTTTGTCGGCGCGGTCCTGTCGGCAAACCAGATTTCGTTTAATGCCGGCATCGCCAGTCCACCCACCTGCACGACTCCGTCATCGACAAAACCGACCAGGCAACCGAATAGTGGATTCCCCAGTAGGAAGCTTTTGGTTCCGTCGATCGGATCTATAACCCAGGTGCCGCCTTCGCCACCGCTTTGACCCTGCTCTTCTCCATAAATCGCATGGCCAGGAAAATGATTGCCGAGCAGGTTTCGAATCGCCTGTTCAATTTCGCGGTCAGCAATGGTAACTGGCGAGTCGTCTGGTTTGATATCGAATGGTACGGGTTTCCTGAAGTATTGCATTGCCAGGCGGGACGCTATTTCAAGGGCATCAAGCGTGGCGACTGATATTTTATTTAACTCTTTTTTCATAGTAAGCGTATGGTCTTGCGCATTTGTAGTAAGCCTGAGGTATGGACTGGTACTATTACAACGCACTGTTTGGTACTATCCCTGCTTAAAAACCGGGTGTTAATGTATTTTATAATGCCGGTATGGTAACTGGAGACATGCGGGTTTCACCAGAGTTTAACTCAATACGGACTTTATAATTATAATTGAAACTGTTTACCGCACGAATCTGGGCAACATGAGCCGATCATGGAAGGCATAGCAAGTTCTGTCCACCCGGGAAACAAGAAATTTGCCAAGCAGTATTGAAAAGGTCATACTTGCTTTTGCAAAACGGCGGAATGAATGAATATCGCATTCATAATATTTCGCAGAAACAATAAGAATCAGGAATGAACCGAGGAGTTTGTAGCCATATTAGTTGAAGCATCGAGAATCGCTAAAACTATATCTGAACCACATTACCCTGGTCATTAATACTGATTAATTATAAAAAATGGTCTTACAGCCTGTAAAGACTTTTGAAAAGTTGAAGCAGGCCTGCAGTTCATTAGTCGACAATCAGCACGAGGAGCTATATCAATGAAAGAAGAAATTAAATCCGGTTCAGAAATCGGTCGCCGCAAGTTTATAAAGGCGAGTACAGCGGCAGGCGCCGCCGCCGCGGTAGGTCCGTGGATTATCAGTTCAGACGTACTGGCCTCGTCAGGCGAGATCAATGTTCTGATGTGGTCTGACTACCTGTCAGCAGGTTTTTTCAAGGCCTTTGAAAAAAAGAGCGGTATTAAAATCAATTTTACCGGCATCGGCTCAAATGAAGAAATCATCAACAAGATGAAAGCATCCAAAGGCCGTGGTATAGACATCTGCAGCCCGACCAATATGCGTTCTCCACAGTGGAAGGACCTGGGACTGTTACAACCATTCGACTACGGCAAAATCAGTACTATCAAGAATATTAATCCTTCAATGCTCAGGGTCGGTGATGAAGAGTGGAACTTTGGCGGCAAAGGTTCGCACTGGTTGCCAATGATCTGGGGTACGGAGGGTGTTGCCTGGCGTACTGATCAATGGGCGCCGCCACGTGCCGATGAAATTCCAAGCTATGGCGATATCTGGCAGGACGATGTCAAAGGTAAAACCATGATGCGGGTGCATTCCGGTATGCTGGGAGCGGGCCTCTATCTCGAAACCATAGGCAAGCTGGAGCCGGGCGCAATGAAAAAGGCTTACGACAATGAAGCTGGCATGCGCAAGACCTGGCAGGTGGTGACAGACTTCTGTGTTGCCAACAAGGCGCAGGTCAAGTTGTTCTGGAATGACGCTGATTCGCAAAAGAACGGCTTGCTGAACGACGGTGTGGTTGTCGGTCAGACCTGGGATGGGCCACCGATCAGCATGATGAACAATAACGATCCAGTGCAGTACCGCGCTCCGGCCGAGGGATCCCTGGCATGGGTGGACGGCATGGCGCTGTCGAACCAGGCTAGTAACCTCGATGCTATCTACGAATTTATAAGCTATTGCTTCACGCCTGAAGTGGGTGGCCGTTCTATCGATGGTGGTCAGGACGATAGCTGGGGTGGCAAGGGCCATGGCTATAACTCGGCCGTGCTGGGCGCTGATAAATATGCCAGTAAAAACTATGGCAAAATATTTGCCAGCGTTTATCCGGGCAACTCGCTGGCTAACCTATGGCCCTGGCCGAAAGAGCCGCAGTGGTATGCCGACGTGCGAACCGAGTATGTAAACAAGTTCAACGCTGCATAAAGTTAGTAATTCGGCCCCTGAAATCAGGGGCCGTCCTTTTTAAGAATTATAATTTTTTAAAGTCTGATCGGGAGGCTGTTCATGAGTGCAGACGTTCAACTCGACAATGTCTGGATACGCTTTGGTGATTTTGTTGCCGCTCGCGATATTAATATCCATATCCAGGAAGGTGAATTTTTCAGTTTTCTGGGGTCTTCTGGCTGTGGTAAGACGACAATCCTGAGAGCGGTATCGGGCTTCTCAGAGCCATCAGAGGGGCGGGTGTTAATCGGTGGCAAAGATATGGCGGGCATAGGCCCGAATAAACGGCCCACCGCATTAATTTTTCAGAACCTGGCTTTGTTCCCATTGATGAAGGTATGGGAAAACATCACTTTTTCGCTGGAAGTCGCCGGCGTGGGTAAGGTGGGAAGGCAGAAAAAAGCAGACGAATTGCTTGAATTGATTGCGCTGCCGGGCCAGGGAGACAAGTTACCCAACGAATTATCCGGCGGTCAAAAGCAACGTGTAGCGATTGCCCGGGCGCTGTGTGCGGAACCTGATGTCCTGCTTCTGGATGAGCCGTTATCGGCGCTTGACCTGAAGTTACGCCAGCATATGCGTACCGAGCTTCGCGCTATCCAGCAGCGAGTTGGTATAACCTTTATTTATATCACTCACGACCAGGGTGAAGCGCTGACCATGTCTGACAATGTCGCGGTAATGAGTCAGGGGAAAATTGAGCAAGTAGCTGACGGTAACACTGTCTATGATGCCCCGGAAACTTCATTCGTTGCGTCTTTTGTCGGAGAAAATAACCTGTTTGAAGGCAAGGTAACCGAAATTTCTGAAGGCTACGCCATTGTCGATACCCCATCGGGTAGCCTGCGTGCGCGTAACGCGAAACATAATGGGGAACATCAATTGTCCGTGGGAGACGATGCCTACTTATTTATTCGCCCGGAATCGCTGAAGTTCGTCAACGGCGCAACCCATGACAACCAGTTTAGCGCCAGGGTGAAAGGGCATGAATTTGAAGGCAGCTTCTGGCAGGTGTTTTTCGATGTCAAAGGCGCGCGCCGAACCATCAAACTGTCGATGGTGAATGACGGCGGTGATGTCGGTCATGACGACGGTACTGACGTTAAGCTCGGGTTTTCCGCTGATAAGGCGGTGGCGACACCAGTCGGCGAGCTGGCTGACGAAACCTGATTTAGGAGGGAATTCGGGATGAGAGAATACTGGAACCGCTTTCTTCTCAAGAACGGTATCGGCATATCGGTCTATTTGCTGATTGCAATGGTTATCTGGCTGGGCATGTTGATCATGTTGCCCCAGTTTTTCATGTTCGATTTCTCCTTTAGGTTCAATCTGCCGCCGGCTGACCTGGGCGGTCCAAAAGACGTATATACGCTTTCCCACTACAAATACATGGCCTTCGGCAGTGAACAGGCGGAGGCTTCCTACAACGTGGTAGACGTCTGGGTGTTTGTGCGCACGATTCTCACAGCCATGTTTGTCACCATGTTTGATCTCGCACTGTGTTACCCGATAGCCTATTACCTGGCCCATGTGGCCCGGGGCGGCTGGGCCCGTTTGATGGTGATTGCACTGATAGTGCCTTACTGGGTTAATGAATTGCTCAGGGCATTCGCGTTCAAGATCATGCTGGGCACCACCGGCATCATCAACAGTTTCCTGATCTGGCTCGGGGTGATTGACACACCCATCGAATTTGTCCTGGAAAATTATGCCCTTTACGCCGGACTGGGCTACGCATTCATATTGCTGATGATTTTCCCGATCTATAATGCTATCGAGAGCCTGGACAAGAATCAGATTGAAGCGGCACGGGATCTGGGTTCACCCTGGTGGAGAATTCATAAACGTATCGTCATTCCCTACGCCAAGCCAGGCATCACTTCCGGCTGCACCATGGTGTTTATGCTCACAGCCGGCGCGCTGGCAGCACCGCAAATCCTCGGAGGCCCGAGCAGCCTCTGGTTCACCCAGATCATATACCAGTGGTTTAACCAGGGTAATAACTGGCAGCGTGGCTCTGCCTATGCCGTATTCCTGTTATTTTCAACCATAGTGATCGTTATGATTACAATGAAAATATTCAAGGTGAAACTGGGTGAGGTGTCGCGATGATGATACCTGCACAAACCTCTGAAAAGCTTACCCGGGTATTTACGCTTCTTTTCGTCCTGGTATTTTTTGCCTACCTGTTCGGTCCGCTGATCGTTATGGGGATGTCGGCATTTAATACTTCCGAATTCCCGCGTGTTTCCCCCTGGGATTGTTTCACCGTCGAGTGGTTCGATGTATTGACCAAGGATACGGACCTGATGAAGGGATTGCAAAATAGCATCATTATTGCAATCGGCGTGGTGGTTGTTGCGATACCGCTTGGCCTCGCAGGCGCACTGATGTTGACCCAGGTAAGTAGTCGCCTGCGGCCGTGGTATTACACCATTGTCATATCTCCGATCCTGATTCCTGGTGTCGTGCTGGGTATTTCAACCCTCGTGTTCTGGGACCGCATGGGCAGGATGTTCAATGCCGGTTATGAATCGTTTTTTTACGACGGCATATTTCTTACCATCGTAGGCCAGTCCACTTTCGTGGCGGCTTACGCCATGCTCATTTTTATTTCCAGGCTACAGAGATTCGATTCGGTTCAGGAAGAGGCTGCACTCGATCTGGGCGCCACCCATGTACAGACTTTCCGTAAAATCCTGCTGCCTTTTCTTAAGCCGGCAATTGGATCGGCCTGTGTGCTCGGTTTTCTGGCATCGTTCGAAAATTATAACACTACCATTTTCACCATCGTTTCGAAGTCAACCCTGACCACTGTACTGGCCAGCAAGGTGCGTTATGGTATTAACCCATCCATCAGCGCCCTGGCAGTCATTATTATTGCCCTGACACTGATTGGCGCCATTTATTTCGAAATTTTGAAGCGTCGCGAGGAGAAGTATGAGCGCGATATCGATAAGCTGGTCAAGGCCGGCTCCACCGATCGTGCGAGCAAGGCAAGTCTTCTGACTAACCCGGCGATGTTGATTGCAACGGTAATATTTATTGCCGGGCTGGGTACCGTTTACTTTGCCGGAACGGTTGGTGTAGATGAATGTAAAGCTATGATTCAGGAACAAAAAGGCCAGGAAACCCGACGTAAGGTCGATGAGTTCAAGAAAAAGCAGATGTTCAAGAAGGCAGCGCCGAAATTTGATACAGAAACCGAGGCCCCAAAAACGACCACCGAACCAAAGACTGAAGCGAGTGGCACCGAGGGGTATGGCAGCATTTTCGCACCCAGCAACCTTGAGGGACAGGTAGACTCTGAAACTAAAGAATAAGCAGGCTGCCGCCTTTGTTTAATGTAATGGTTAATCAATATCGATGAGCCACCCCCAGGCGGGGTGGTTGTATTGAAAGAGTAATTAAGTTACCTGTGAGTGCAGGATTCGTGGGGAATCCCGCTATTGCGAAAATATTCTGCTATCTCCTTGCCGTCGGTTTTGCACCAGTTCTTAAACCCGCCCAGGCCACGGTTTTGCCATTCTGCAAGTCCAAACTTCCAGCCCTCCATGCGGGCGTTCTGTACATTTTCGGGGCTGAGATTCTGGCTTGTAATAATATGGTCTCGGCGCTGCTGGAATCCTTCGCTTACTTCGTCATCAATCATCCCGCAGTAGTTTAGCACTTCCATTTTATAGACCAGCAATGGCAGGGGTGCCTCCGGCGGGGGTAAACCAATGGTTTCGGCGGCCAGGCAGGGAGGGCCGCAGG
>JBGUEB010000047.1:0-16550 GCA_041821565.1 Gammaproteobacteria bacterium
ATTCTGATATTTTCCATTACCGAGCAAATCGTGTTTGGCGCCCAGCGCGGTGAACATGGTATCGAGAAAGGCTTCCGGGATTTCTTCGCCGCCGCAGGTAACCGCATCGGTGTACATATGACTGCCGACCGTGCGCACAAACATCAGGCTACGCCCCGGTAATTTAAACTCGCTGCCGTCGGGCGCAATATATTCTGGATCGGGGTTCAGCGAGCGTTCGACAGCCTCGCTGCCACGCATCACCGTGGTGGTTAAATCACCCTTCATGAGCCCGGCCCAGTTGCGATAAACAACAACCTTGTCCTCGGCGTCGACCGCCGCCACCGAATCTTCGCAATCCATAATCGTCGTAATCGCGGCTTCGACGCGCACATCGTATATATTCGCGAGGTCGCCCTGGCCGATGTAAAAACCCTCACCGATTAATATCTCGATATGCAGATTATTGTGTTTCAGCAATATCGCCGAGGGTTCTTCAGGATCGCCCCGATAACCGGCAAAACCCTCGCGCCAGCCAAGCTCGGTCTCACTGCCATCACCCATGACGACGATGAGCTTTCCTGATCGAACCTTGTAGCGGATCGCGTAGGCATGGCTGCCGACCGCAAGCGGTAACGCCTGGTCCAGCAGTTCGCGTACATAACGAATCACCTGCTGCCCGCGTACCGGGTTATATTTCGTGGTTTTCTTACAGCCCTCGACCTCAAGGATGATATCGGTGCCATAAAGTGCATCGTAGAGGCTACACCAACGCGCATTGGCGGCATTCAGCGCATAGCGCGCATTATCAACCGGGACCACTAACTGCGGGCCAGCTATCACTGCCACTTCATCGTCTACATTTTCAGTAGTCACCTGGAATGGACCTGTCTCGGCAACCAGGTAACCTATTTCATGGAGGAAAGCCTTGTATTGCTCGAGGTCGAGTTTGCCAAAATGACTTTTGTGCCATTCATCCAGTTGTTGCTGGAGATGATCACGTTTTTCCATCAAGGTTCGATTATCACTGCCGAGACTGGCATTGATATCGGCCAGGGACTGCCAGAAATGTGCAGAATCAACACCGGTACCCGGTGCTATTTCCTGGTCTAGCAGTTGGTAAAGTCCTCGATCAATTTCGAGGCCGCTGATTTCAATTCGATCGCCCATTATTATTTTTTCCTGGTCCGCATATTGCTGGATCACATACTGCAATATCTATCAAGCCCTGGCTGTGTCCTGTGTCTCGGAACCGAGTATATCGATCAAAAATCAGAAAACCAGTAGCACGGGGCAATCATTAGAAAGTTTCATTCAATCAATAAAGCCCCTCAAGCTTCCGCTCCTGCTCACGCCCCTTACCTACATCCATGTAGGCAACCCCTGCCCTTGCTATGCCCTTCGGGTACTCCCAGAGGGAGAGGGGGTATTGGGTACAATCCTCTTTCTAATCGACGTGCTTCTCAGTGCCCATATAGCATTCATTGCTAGCGTCGAAAGAATTATCGCACCTCCTATGAAAGTGCGGACCCCGGGTTGCTCGCCCAGTGCCAGCCAGACCCAAACTGGCCCTAATATAGACTCAAGCAATAACATTAACCCAACTTCGGGTGCTGGAATATATTTTGGACCGAGGTACATGAGTGCCGTGCCCACTGGCAACATGTAGACCCCCATGATTATCAGATAACCCATGTCCGTCTGCGTCACAGAAAAAGGTTGTGCCAATGGCAGGATCAACAAGGCAGTGAAGAATCCGCTGGTCGAAATGACGGGGAAAATCGTTGTTCGGGGAAAACGGCGCACGACAGTGAAACCCAGGGCCAGACAGAATGCACCAGCCATAGCTGCGAGATCTCCGAATAAACTGGAATCCTGATTTTTACCATCGGAACTGATTACGAAAACACCAATGCAAACCAGTAAAATGGCACTCCAGGTTCGGGCATTAATTGGTTCGCGTAAACCCAGCCATCCGATCAGCGCGGCAAACAGCGGCGTAGTACTGAGAATGATCAGGGTATTCGCAACACTGGTATGGGTGATTGCCGTTACAAATGAAATTGTACCCATAGAGTAAATTAAAACCATGGCCATACCGACACGACCCATAGTCTTATATTTCTGCCAGGTATCGTGCGGATGAACCAGATTCGCTATTAACGCCATGCCGAATCCGAGGAACAGCGTACGCCAGAAAATCAGGGTCCAGTGATCGACCTGGATAAGTCGGGTCAACAGGCCGTCGGGTGAAATGATCAACACGCCAAAAGCAGTGATAATCAAACCTTTGGCGTGTTGCGATAAAACTGGCATAGGGAATTAAGGATCGAGATAAAAAACAGATCGCAGCCTACTCTAGAGAAGATGGCCAGGTACAGCCCTTTTTTGCGGGTCTGTACCAGCCAGTATTTTCACTGCTCACCGATATACTGGATAATCTCATCGCGTTCGGACAATACCAGGAACAGTCCGAGATCATTAGCCTGTAATTCCGCTATTGCCAACTGGACTCCCTGTAGCGGCGAGCTCGCGAAGTGAAGCTGGCTTTGCGCCATACCTGCATCGAGGCAGGTCTTTTTTATTATTTCACTGACTTCGCCGGGTTCACGCCCACGCAGGTATCGTTCAATCTCCACGATCACGACATGATCGGGGTTGATAGCACAAACTCCCCTGGCAATGGAAATGATATCGTCGTCGGATCTATCACCGGCTGAACCAAACATAACCCACTTGTTTTGCGCCGGCATACGTTGCACGGTATTTGCCACCGCCTCGACACTATGGGCATTGTGGGCGAAATCAACAATGATGACAGCGCCGTTTTTCAGCTTAAAGGTGTTCAGGCGCCCGGGGTTGTCATGCTCATCACTATGAAATTTCGTTAAGCCCTGCTTAATTTGATCGACTGAATAGCCAAGCGCACAGGCAACTCCGACTGCACCCAGAGCATTACGTACGTTATGCAATGCGGCGCCGTTTATGGTCATCGGTATTTGTCCGATCTCGCAAATATTGTGAGCATTGCTACCGTCAAAATAGACGATATTACCAGCATCGGTATAAGCGCAGCTGCCCTGTTTTTCGATCTGCAGCTTTATTTTGGGGTGGTTCTTATCGAGACTGAACCAGCACGGATTTGCTTGCTCGATATTGCCCATGTAATCGAGGCAGTTTTCATCGTCTGCATTGACCACCAATACACCATCTTCGGCCAGTGTCTTTCTCACCGCAAACTTGACCTCGGTGAGTGCCTCGAGCGTATTAACGCCGTACTGCCCCAGATGATCACTGGCGATGTTGGTGACCAGTGCGGCGCGTGCACGCCGCAGGGGTAACCCACGGCGCAAGATACCGCCGCGTGCGACTTCGAGAAACGCGACCTGTAAGCGCTTGTCGCGAAGCAATAACCTGGCACCGCCCGGCCCGGAATAGTCGCCGTGGTCCAGCACATCATCGCCGACCCGCACAAAGTCGGTAGAAGTGACTCCTGATATTTGAGCCGATGCCCTGGCGATTCCGTCGAGTAATCGTACGCTGGTCGACTTGCCATTGGTACCGGTGATCAGGGCTACCGGTACGTCGTGTACTTCCGACCATGGAATTTGATCCAGTGCAGGAATCTCGTCAACAGGCCAGCAAAGACTGCCGTCACCGTGGCCGATGGATACCTCATCGTCATCGACTAAAAAATCAACCTCGTGGTTAGCCGCGGCTTGTTGTAGCCCGAGTAATGCCGGGTTGCTTTCGGTTTTAATTGAATTGCGAATTTCCTGAACCAGTGCCTCTTCATCTTCGACATCGATCGCGAGTAACTCACAGCAACAAAAATACCAGTTGGTTTCGAGCACGAGTACGGCTGAGTAAAGTTGATCGATCGGCGCTTCGATCAACAGGTTAAAACCGTTTTCGAAACGCCTGTGTGTGGGCTCACGATCTTGCCAGCCGATCTGCGAGACTAGATGCCGCAGTTGCCGATACCAGCATTCCAGAACAACCTCCATGTCCATCTCCGCGATCAGAACATCAAGAATCGCCCCGGGTTTACTCCATATCATCGATGGCCCGGTTAAACGCCGAGCGTCGTCCAGGATCAACTGGCTGGATTCGATCTCTGGGATTTCCATGGTGTCAAAATAACCGTATCGAGGGTCTGAGACGACGCTTATTTTTCATTAGGGCAAGGCAAAAACCGTCGAAAAAGCGCAGTTTACACGCAGTAAATGAGCATTTTGAGACGATTTTTAACGCAGTCATAGCGAAAAATAAGCTTCGGGTCAGGCTCTCGATTAGTCAGAGTCTTCTGGTTCGCTAGAGGCAAGTCGCACGCCCCGTTCGTCGATTATCAACTCCTCGTCCTGGTCCAGCACGTAGCGTTTTGCGCGTTCGGGTACATACACCTTGGTACCCGGTATGGTTTCCTTCGATTCCGGTTTATCGCTATTCAGATTAATGATCTGTTTCCAGGTGCGTTGCAGGTCATCGGCCGTAATCACCACCAGGTCACCCGCCTCAGCCATTTCCAGGGCATGATCGACTGCGGGCGCTTCCTCGGCAATAACCCAAATATTGTCTTCAGGAACGCCCTCTTCAAGCAGGTAACTACGCAGCAGCTGCGGCACCTCGTCATGACCCCGGCCGCGGCGGTTGATATCCGCGTTACAGACAAAATGGGTAAAGTGCGGCAGACAGGCCCTCACCGATTCACGAATATCCTCGTCGCGCCGATCGCCCGGTACCGAAATCACAATAATGCGTTTACCCTCGGGTTCGAGTCTATCGGCAAGTTCGGCCATGGCGCGAAAACCAGCCGGATTGTGGGCGTAGTCGAGAATAACCTTGAACGGATGTTCGTTATAAATATTGGTCCGACCGGGGCTCTGAAAGAACGAGGTGTCAAAAGTACGCAAACCGTTACGAATTTCGTCGAGGTCTTTATCGAAGCTAAACGCCATGGCCGCTGCAAACATCGCGTTTTGCACGTTATGCATGGCCTTGCCTTCGATGGTTGCAGGAATTAAATGCGACCACAGCAATGGAATATGCGCGCCGTTATCGTAGATCGTGATCATATCGCCGTTAATTCCTTTCTCCAGCACCACGGCCCTGCCATTGGCGCGTATATGTTCGCGCACCAGCCCATGGGTAGGGTCCATGGTCACATAACACAGGTGTTTGGCGCGAGTATGGTCCGCCATCTTCAGGCAAAGCTTGTCATCCGCGTTCAAAACCGCGGTATCGTTTGCGACACGCACTACAACTTCCTTTACCTTGGCTAACTGTTCCAGGGTTTCGATACCGCCGAGACCCATATGATCGGCTGATATATTAATACAGGCAGCGACATCGCATTCGCTATATCCGAGGCCGGCACGCAGAATTCCTCCACGCGCGGTTTCCAGTATGGCAAAGTCGATAGTTGGATCACGCAGTACAATCTGTGCCGATTGCGGCCCGGTCATATCACCCTTAACCGTGGTCCGGCCATCCACCTGGATACCCCCGGTGGAGGTCATACCAACGATATGACCGCTGGTTTTCATGATATGTGAGAGCATGCGCGTGGTAGTGGTCTTTCCATTCGTACCGGTAATTGCGGCCACCGGAATGCGACCCGGTACACCGGGCGGATACAACATGTCGAGCACCTTGCCAGCGACGTCGCGAGGTTCACCTTCACTGGGCGCCACGTGCATTCGAAACCCGGGGCCGGCATTGACTTCGACAATTGCACCGCCGACATCCTTGTATGAATGGGTTATATCGTCGGTGATAAAATCGACCCCGCCGATATCAAGCCCGATTGCACGAACCGCACGTACTGCCATTTCGCGGTTATCCGGGTGTACCACATCGGTCATATCGATCGCGGTGCCTCCGGTGGAAAGATTTGCGGTGGATCGCAGGAAGAACTGTTCGCCTTTTTTCAATACCGTGTTTTCGTCATAGCCGGCATCCTTCATCAACGTTTTTGCCTGCAGGTCGATTTCCAGACGGGTCAGGACTTTTTCGTGACCTATGCCGCGTCGCGGGTCTGAATTGACAATATCGATCAACCTCGCGATGGTCGACTTACCATCACCGATTACATGCCCCGGAACACGCTTGGCAACCGCTACCAGCTCGTTGTTAACCACCAGCATGCGATGGTCGTAGCCGGTGACGAAGCTCTCCGCCAGCACGTAGCGTGATCTACCCTCTTTCCTGGCAACATGAAACGCCTCGCGCACCTCTTCATCAGTGGTTAAATTGATGCTAATGCCGCGACCGTGATTGGCATCGAGCGGCTTCACCACAACCGGGTAGCCAATTTTATTGGCAGCGCGGACAGCTTCATCCTCGTTGATGAACATGCCTTGCAGGGGTACCGGTAATCCCATATCACGTAACAGGCTATGCGTACCTTCCTTGTCACTGGCCAGTGAAGTGGGGATGGTACCGGTATCACTGGTTACCGTTGCCTGAATGCGCTTCTGGAATTTACCGTGACCAAATTGCACGAGGCTGTATTCATTTAATCGCAGCCAGGGAATGTTACGTGCCACCGCGGCGTCGACCAGTGACTGGGTACTGGGCCCAAACTCGCGTCGTTGTGCACGTAACACGAAACTCTCCAGTTCTGACGCGAAGTCAAAGCTTTCATCGATATTGTAATCTACCTGCTTTTGCAATTTTTTTGGCAGCAAATGCATTAGCAGGCGCAAGGCCAGGTGCCCGGCCTCGATGCCGGCATCGCGTTGCTTGTAGGCGTATATCATGTTGTAAAATCCGGGTTCACCGGTGGTGCGGGTGCGGCCGAAAGAAACTCCGGAACCGGCGATATTCTGAATTTCGAGCGCGACATGCTCCATGATGTGCCCCATCCAGGTGCCGTCGTCTTCGGTCAGGCGCCGAACAAATCCACCAGGCTCCCGGTAAGAGCAGCCATGCTCGGCAAGGCTGGGCAAGGCCTTCTGTAATCCATTGGTAAAACCCTTGCCGCATTTTACCGACGGCCAGTCAACCAGTACGCCGATATCCAGCACCATGCGAATCACCGGGAAGTTGGCATATATGCTGGGGCCCACATAAACATTAGTCGCGGTTATTTTCATCTGAAGTTCCTGTAGTCACTGCCGAAGTCGAGTGGTTGTCCTGGCAGTCTGTCGAACTTAGGGAATCGTAGCGAGCATGGTGGGAGAGTGAGACCAGATTTTCCCGATTTTGAGGCGCATAGTAGGCCCTACGCAACGATAAATCGGGGAAATGTGGGCCGCTCTCCCACCAGCGCAGTAGATTCTCCCTAAGTCCGACAGACTGCTAGCAAGGTTTTTGTTACAGAGTACACGAACTCATAACGCTATCAAATAGTGATTGCCTATTTGGGTGGATAGGGTTTTCTCTCCAGTATGTCAAAAGTACAGCCTTTGGACAAAATATGGAGTTTCAAATCAAGCATGCTCAGGGCCTCATTTTTCGAAGCCTTGCTCATCGACGAGTAACTCAGATGCACTGGGTCGATAACCGTGACGGCACCACTACCGACGACCTCAAAACTATGTTCCGGATCGATAAAGATGGCGGTATCTTCATCGATACCGATGCCCAGCATGAAGGGGTTGTAGGATATAGCCGTCAATAAACGCCCGAGTCGATGGCGCTGACTAAAATGCTGATCTATCAGGAGCGCGTTGGTGAGACCCAGGCCAGGCGCCAGATTGACGCCGTCGCCGGAGGGCATAGCGCCGGCGTCACCACCCGCTATCATGTGCTCGGGCATGATCGCAGCGCCAGCCGAGGTGCCAGCGATATGTACACCTTCAGCGTTCAATCGCCGAATTTTTTTCGCGACCTCGGTACCCCCGAGAATGGTGGACAGGCGTAGCTGGTTTCCACCGGTGATGAATATGCCATCCGCCTGCTCAAGATGGTCGAGGTAATCCTGTCGGTCTGTCTCGGCGCGCTCATTAATCGGCAAGGATACCGCCTCGCGCACTCCAATCTTGTTAAATATCTCGATATACTTGTCGCCGGTATCGGGCAGGTTGGAAGCTGTTGGAATGATTGCGATACTGGCTTTTCTACCACCGCATAATCGCACGAAGCGCTTTAATACCCTTTGGGCACCGGTGCGTTCTTCGGCACCACCAATTGGTATGACGTATCCGCGTGTATGACCATTTTTCTTTGGCGAGGGACTCATAGTGTTTTTTTCACTCTTCAAACAATCCACGAATTAATTGCTCACCCTGCCGGATATGCCAGGCACCATTTGCCATGACACTGTCGATTCCGTGGTTTTCATTTAACACCAGCAAATCCGCGTCAAGTCCTGTTTCGATTCGACCTTTGTGATGGAATTTGAGCAACCTGGCAACATTACTGGTCATCAGCGGCAATATTTTTTCGATCGGTAAATCCAGCTCGAGCATGGCCTTCAGGGTAACCGCCATCGCCGATGATTGAGCAAAGTCCATTTTCAGTAATTCACCCTGCGCATCGAAACTCGGCATGCAGCCCCCGCCATCGGAACTAATGGTTAACTTCTGTTCGTCGCAGGCCTTTTCAAAATACAGGGCTACGGCCGCTTCGGCTGACCAGCCGGAATCGTCGCTGCCAGCCGGGAATGCGGTCAGATCAACCGTGCAGCCATGTTTTGTGAGTTCGCAGGCTTCTTCAAAAAGAACCTTGTTTCGATTGACATGCGTCGGGTTGAACACGCGTGGCGGAATTTCACTTTTCTCGAGGCAGGCACGAATCATCGACAAACCTCGCGCGCCATCACCCAGATGAAAATGAACGATACCCGCTTTACCTGTCATCAGGCCCGCGACATGTGCTTCGCTGGCGAGACGCAGGACTTCGTCAAGGCTCGGCTGGCTCGAACGATGATCGCTAAGGGCAACTTCACCGACCCCGATTACTGGTTCTAAATTGACAATATCGCTACGTACCGAATGAGTCAGGGTAACTGCAGGAATGTGATATCCGCCGGTATAACACCAGGCAGACAAGCCTTCTTCGCGAAGCCCCATTACCTGTGTCAACAGGGTTTGCGGATTTCGGGTCAAATCATCGGTGCCAAGCAAACCCACCACGCTGGTAACGCCAGCCCGGGTGAACTGACTCAGTTGTAAGGGTGGCACTCGAGTCGAAGGTCCGGCTTCGCCGCCGCCGCCGGTAATGTGCGCGTGTGCATCGATAAAACCAGGAACTAGCCTCAAACCATTCAGATCCGTGACCTGGACCGCTAAATGATCATCGAGTAGTGGAACCTTATCACCCAGATAGACTATTTTTCCGGCACAGATTAGCAGATTCTGAATACCCAGCGATTGTGGTGCGTAAACATTGGCATTGGTGATTAGTTCAAACATGAGTCCGGGATGGTAGATGAGTGGTTATTTTTTAGACGGGGTATTTTAAAGTAAGCCCGCATAAATTACCGCTATAAATTAACCTGAGTCCGTAATTTCATCACGGCGCAAGGCAAAAATCATTGATCGGTGGAGCGATATTCCCGGTACCCCAACCGAGAACAGATTCGATCGTGTTACCTGGACAGGCGATTAATATCGAAATTACAGAGCGCCTGTTGTTCAATTTCTAGCCGCATGATATAAGAATCGCCTGTTGGCCGGCGATCCGGTTATCCTTTTTCCCTGTGGATCAGAAGTGAATAATCATTCCAATTCCAGAACCGGCGCACAGGTTCTTATCGAAGCTCTTAAAATCAATTCGGTTGATCGAATATTCTGCATCCCCGGTGAGAGCTTCCTGGCCGCCCTCGATGCCCTCTACGATAAACCAGAAATAGCATTGACAATATGCCGAAACGAAGGCGGCGCGGCTTACATGGCAGATGCCTATGGCAAGCTCACCGGCAGACCCGGCCTTTGTTTTGTTACACGCGGCCCCGGCGCAACTAATGCCAGCGGTGGTTTGCATGTAGCGATGCAGGACTCGACACCGATGATATTGTTGATCGGCCAGGTGGCACGAAAAGACCTTGACCGTGAAGCCTTCCAGGAAATCGATTATCGACGCATGTTTTCCCAGGTCGCAAAATGGGTTGCGCAAATTGACGATGCAAACCGTATTCCTGAATACCTGAATCGGGCCTTTGCCACTGCTACCAGCGGTCGGCCCGGGCCGGTAGTACTCGCATTGCCCGAAGACATGCTCACCGATATGACCAGCGTGTCTGATGCCAGGCCGTGGCAGCTAGTGAGTAGCTGGCCCTCGCCTGCGCAGATGCAAAAACTTTCAGGGCTACTGGCCGAATCCATACGCCCCCTGATCATCGTCGGCGGCAGTGGCTGGAGTGAGCAAACACGGTTGCAATTGCAGAGTTTTGCCGAAGCGACGGGGATACCCTTGTCTAATTCGTTTCGTTGTCAGGATTTTATCAGCCACGAACATCCGAATTATATTGGTGATATTGGCATCGGCATCAACCCGGCTCTTAAGCAGCGTATTCGAGAAGCCGATACCCTGCTCGTGATCGGCGCCAGGCTGGGCGAAATGACAACTGACGGATTCAGCCTGATCGATATTCCTAATCCGCGCCAAACATTAATACATGTGCATGCCGATGCCGAAGAACTCGGACATGTTTACCAGCCTGACCTGGCCATTAATGCCGGCTCGAGCGGGTTCGTAGAAGCCCTCGCCGAATGCAGGATAACTTCCGAAAACGGTAGCGAATGGCAATCGCAACTCTTGCAGGCAAGAAAGGACTTTGAGGCATGGAATGCCTCGATCAAGGTAAACGGCGTGGTACAGTTCTCGGAAATCATTAAAACCGTGCTCGACTCTACCGATGACGATGCAATCATCACCAATGGCGCGGGTAACAATACCGCCTGGATTCATCGTTTTTATCGCTTCCGAAAATACCGCAGCCAGCTTGCCCCAACTAGCGGCACCATGGGTTACGGTGTACCGGCTGCGATTGCGGCCAAACTTGTTCACCCGCAGCGCACCGTTGTCGCCTTTGCCGGTGACGGTTGCTTCATGATGAATGGGCAGGAACTGGCAACCGCCTGCCAGTATGGGGCGAACATCATTATAATTGTCATCAATAACGGCATCTATGCCACTATCCGCATGCACCAGGAACGCGACTACCCAGAACGCGTAATCGGTACCGATATCTTAAACCCGGACTTTTGCGCATTGGCCGCGGCTTACGGCGCTCATGCTGAACTCGTGACCAGGACCGAAGAATTTGCGCCAGCATTCGAGCGTTCCAGGACAGCCAATCGACCAGCCCTGATCGAGGTACGAATTGATCCGGATCTGCTAACCCCGACCTTGACTATCGAGGCGCTGCGCAAGCAGCGACAATGATTAGTTCAATCAATAGCGGAAGTCGGATTTTTCAATGGGTATCTACAAAAATTGGATTTATAGTATACTCGGCGCCTGTCACGACAGATTGAGATAAGTCTGAAAGCTAATGAACGTCGATGCGCTCCTTACCCAAAGTTTGCAGTTACTCGGTCTCGGAATGGGCTCGGTATTTATCATTTTAAGCCTGTTAATCGGCATCATTTCGATTGTTTCAAAACTGGTTCCGGAAGAAGCGCCGATTGTTCCAGTCGTCGCCATCGAGCCTCCGGCAACGGATAATAATGCGCATATTGCCGCGATACAGGCGGCTATCCATAAATACAGAAAATCTCACAAAATATAATTCAGCCAGCAGGCATTAATCCATGACTAATCCCCTTCTCATAACAGACGTAGTATTGCGCGATGCCACCCAGTCACTTTTCGCCACGCGTATGCGCATTGAAGATATGCTTCCGATCGCCGCAAAACTCGATAAGGTCGGTTACTGGTCGCTCGAAACCTGGGGTGGCGCCACATTTGACGCCTGTATTCGATTTCTCGGTGAAGACCCCTGGGAGCGTCTGCGCTTACTCAAGGCAGCTATGCCCAATACACCGATGCAAATGTTACTGCGTGGACAAAATGCGCTGGGGTATCGCCACTATGCCGATGATGTAATCGAAAAGTTTGTAGAACGTGCCGCGATCAATGGCATGGATGTGTTCCGCATATTTGACGCGATGAATGATATGCGCAATCTCGAAACCGCAATCAATGCAACCGTGAAGGTCGGCAAACACGCCCAGGGCGCGATGTCTTATACACTCAGTCCAGTTCACAATGTTGCCTCCTGGGTCGATATGGCGAAACGTCTCGAGGACATGGGCAGTCATTCAATTTGTATCAAGGATATGGCTGGTTTGTTAAAGCCTTACGTGGCCGAAGAGCTAGTGAGCAAAATCAAGGAAAATTGTAATCTACCGCTGTCCATGCACTGTCACGCCACCACCGGGCTATCTACCGCGACTTACCAGAAAGCAATAGACGCCGGTATCGATATGATCGATACCTCAATCTCGTCGATGAGCCTGACTTACGGGCATTCGCCGACCGAGACCTTTGTTGCCATCCTCGAGGGTACTCAACGCGATACCGGTATGGACATGGCATTGCTCGAGGAAATCTCACTTTATTTTCGTGATGTTCGTAAGAAATACGCTAAATTCGAAGGCTCGTTGAAGGGTGTCGATCCCCGCATACTTACCGCCCAGGTGCCCGGCGGCATGCTCACTAACCTGGAAAGCCAACTGCGGGAACAAAATGCCAGCGATAAACTCGATGCCGTATTGCAGGAAATTCCATCGGTTCGTAAAGACCTCGGCTATGTTCCATTAGTCACTCCTACCTCACAGATAGTCGGAACCCAGTCAGTGCTCAATGTACTGGCCGGAGAACGCTATAAGACCATTACTAAAGAAACCGCCGGCGTACTTAAAGGTGAATATGGTGCTACCGCGGCCGAGGTTAATCGCGAGTTACAACAACGTGTACTCGACGGGGCCGAGCCTATCACATGTCGTCCTGCAGATTTGATCGCGCCGGAAATGACACGTCTAACCAGCGAATTGAAAGCACTGGCGAGTGCGGAAGGTTTTAAACTGGGTGAAAATGAAATCGACGATGTGTTGATATACGCGCTATTCCAGCAGGTCGGCGTTAATTTTCTAAAAAACCGTAATAATCCCGACGCGTTTGAGCCGGTACCTGGGAGCGAACCTGAAACCGCGGCACTGGCCGTGGCCCCATCCGCCGTTGCTGTCGAAGCCACTGCGGAAAGCTACCAGGTCCTGGTCAATGGCACCCGATATGATGTGGTGGTGTCACCGGGCACTGGTGATATTAGCCAGATCGCTCCTGCAGCCAGCCCGGTTGTCGAAGCCGCCGCCCCGGTGAGCGCGGGTACCAGTATCAATGCGCCTATGACCGGTAATGTGATTGATATTCTGGTCACCATCGGTCAGCAGGTTAAAGAAGGTGATCCGGTAATGGTTATCGAAGCAATGAAAATGGAAACTGAAATTCGTAGCACTACGAGTGGTTCGGTACAGTCGATCTCGGTTAACAAGGGCGATTCGATTCGGGCCGACCAGGCATTGATGACGATCGCATAATGGAACAGGGCTTATTACAACTGTGGGCGTCAACCGGCCTCGCCAATTTTACCATTGGACAGGTAATCATGATCGCTATCAGCGGCCTTCTGATTTTTCTCGCCATCGCAAAAGGATTTGAGCCACTGTTGTTGATACCAATCGGCTTCGGTGGTGTTCTCGCCAATATCCCGGTAGCCGCAATCGCAGGCCCCGACGGCCTGCTCGGTATTCTTTACCACTCCGGAATTGAAACCGGCGTATTTCCCTTGCTGATCTTCATGGGAGTCGGCGCACTCACCGACTTCGGACCACTATTGGCCAGGCCCAGCCTGATGATATTGGGCGCCGCTGCGCAGTTCGGTATCTTTTTCACCTTGTTTGGCGCAATCGCGATGAATCTGATTCCCGGGATGGAGTTCACCATGGCAGATGCTGCGGCAATCGCAATTATCGGCGGCGCAGACGGGCCAACTGCGATTTACGTCGCTTCCAGGCTCGCCCCCGATTTACTCGGTGCGATTGCAGTAGCCGCTTATTCTTATATGGCGCTGGTACCGATTATCCAGCCACCGATCATGAAACTGCTCACCACCGAAAAAGAACGCCAAACTAAAATGACTGTGTTACGCCAGGTCAGCAGTCTTGAAAAAATTCTATTTCCACTGATCCTGTTAGTAGTCACCATTCTTTTGCTGCCGTCGGCAACACCGCTGGTTGGTATGCTTTGTTTCGGAAACCTGTTAAAAGAATGCGGCGTCGTTGATCGCCTCAGCAATACCGCCAAGAACGAATTAATCAATATCGTTACTATTTTCCTTGGTCTTGCGGTAGGTTCAAAACTTGCGGCCGACAAGTTTCTCAACGCCGAAACACTCGGTATCCTGCTACTCGGCATGGTGGCCTTCTCAATTGGCACGGCAGCGGGATTGATCATGGGTAAGATCATGTATCGCTTAACCGGCGGGGCAGTGAATCCATTAATTGGCGCCGCCGGTGTTTCCGCTGTGCCAATGGCGGCACGAGTAGCAAACAAGGTAGGCCTGGAAGCCAACTCGCAAAATTTTCTGTTGATGCATGCGATGGGACCGAATGTGGCCGGGGTGATTGGATCCGCCGTTGCAGCGGGTGTGTTGCTGGCTATTGTTGGCTAGGGTTCTTTATATAATTTGCTAGATTAGTACTTTCCTGATTACTTTTTCACGCAAAAACCTACGAGCCAACAGAACCACTCGAACGCTGCAAACTCTCCCAATCATTACCAAGGCCCACTACTACATCGCCAGGCTCAAGCATCCCCTTCCCCTTGATAATATCAGCCGCTCGCTCGGCGACCATGATAGTCGGGGAATTCAGATTGCCATTCGGGATAGTAGGAAATATTGACGAGTCAACCACGCGTAAACCCTTGATGCCATGGACTCGCAATTCTGAATCGACTACTGCCATCGAGTCTTCTCCCATTCGGCAGGTGCAGGATGGGTGATAGGCACTCTCGACTGCACCACGCACGAAGGCATCGATTTCATCATCACTTTGCACGCCTTCACCCGGTTGAATTTCTGATTCCCGATAGGGATCCATAGCCGGTTGCGCGATAATTTCACGTGTCAGGCGCACACAGGCACGGAAGCCTTCAATATCGTCCTGATGTTGTAAATAGTTAAACTGGATTTCTGGCTTATCGCTAATGTTTGCGGTACGCGCATTGACGGTACCCCGGCTAGTCGGTTTATTGTGTCCAACATGAACCTGAAAGCCATGACCGTCGAACGCGGCATTGCCATCGTAACGCATCGCGCCGGGTAAAAAGTGATATTGAATATCCGGCCATTTAATGCCAGGCTTTGAACGGATAAATGCGCAGGACTCGAAATGGTTGGTCGCACCCAGGCCTTTCTTCGTAAAAAACCATCGTGATCCAATCAAAAACTTGCTCCATAGATTCAGCTTGCCATTTAGAGTGATGGGTTGCTTGCAACGAAACTGAAAATAAAACTCGAGGTGATCCTGCAGGTTTTCACCGACACCAGGCAAATCGTGCTTTAAATCGATACCGGCTTTGTGCAAAACCTGGGCTGGTCCGATTCCGGACAATTGCAGCAAATGTGGCGAGGCGATCGACCCTGCACTTAAAATTACCTCTCGATTTGCTTTAACCGATTGCAGACTTCCCTTCCTCAGAAACTCGATGCCAACTGCTTTTTTCCCCTCGAGTAATATTCGTTGGGTCAAAGCTCCGGTAATCACGCGTAAATTGAGTCGACCGCGTGCTGGCTTTAAATAGGCGTTAGCAGTCGACCAGCGCACACCGTTTTTAACTGTCATATGCATCGGTCCGAAACCTTCCTGTTGTCGGCCGTTGTAATCATCGGTTCTCATGTAACCGGCCTCTGCCCCCGCTTCGATGAATGCGCGATACAGCGGGTTTTGCATATTGTTGCCATTATTCACCGAAAGGGGCCCATTCCTGGATCGATAATCGTCACTCGCAAATGCCCAGTCGTCGGCCTTTTTAAAATAGGGCAGGCAATGCTGGTAGTTCCAGCCTTTCGCGCCGCTCTCCTGCCATTGGTCATAATCCATCGCATGACCCCGCACGTAAACCATGCCATTGATCGATGACGATCCACCCAGTACCTTGCCGCGAGGGCAATGCATACGTCGATTATCCAGCCAGGGCTCGGGCTGAGATTCGTAGGCCCAGTTGAACTTGTCCATATTCATCGGGATAGATAAAGCCGTCGGCATCTGGATGAAGATACTTTTGTCGCTGCCGCCGAATTCAAGTAAAAGCACCGATACGGATGGATCTTCAGTCAGCCGATTGGCCAACACACAGCCGGCTGAACCGGCACCGACAATGATGTAGTCATAAGTTTGATTCATGGAAAACCTCTAGCCCGCATGTTGCATGAAGGGCGGGCAAGTAAATGCTCCTGCATTACTTGCATACATCACATCCCTGTGAATAAGTTCAGGGGAAATTTGGCAAATAAGGTTGATTGATCGCCCGCCGATTCATAGCAATAGCTATGGATCAAGGGGGATCGATCAAGATTGGCCGCCATATTTTTCCTGAATTCGTTCAGGCACAAATTG
>JBGUEB010000048.1:0-16437 GCA_041821565.1 Gammaproteobacteria bacterium
TAGCAATTTAATTCCCAGGCTTGCCTGCATTGCCTGAAAAATCAATCGACTTAATCCTTGGCGACAGGTTTATCTCGTCAAATACGATATCAGGACTGCTTTGCAACACCTGCCAAATTACCTTTGCTACATCAGCTACTTCAATCGCATTTTCTGGTTTTGCGGCCGGGGCAAAGGCCAGTTCATCGAAAAACGCACTTCGAACCATACCAGGATTAATCAGGCATACATTAATGCCATCGGCGGCGCAGTCTTCTCGTAATGCCTGACACACACCGCGCAGTCCGAACTTGGCAGCACTATAAAGCACGCCCTTTCTGCCTGCGTTTAGAGCTGACTCAGACCCTATAAAAATCATGTGACCTTGCTTTTTGCGTCTGAAAATCGGAACCAGTAAACGGCTGAGGACTAATGCGCTAGTCAAGTTTACCCGAATCGCCTGGTCAATTTGCGACACCGAAAATTGCTCGATGGAACCAAAGCTTCCATATCCAGCAGCATGAATGAAGCAATCGAAATCGTGCTTATCCAGTAATGATCGGATTTGCTTATCAGATTTCTCCAGGTTGCCCAGATCAAGCGTTATTCCAGTATATTGATTGTGCTCAACGCCCTGCGATACTCCCCTGCGGCTAACGCCACAGACGCGAAAATCATTTTCTAGTAATAGTTTGACAGTAGCGAGGCCGATACCTGAACTCGCTCCCGTAACCAGTGCTAATTTTCGTTTAATCATGCCAGTTTAGCCTTTCGTTCATCGTTTGCAGGTCCTGCGCCAACTGGGCCAGTTGATCAATGTGCTGATGGATCAATGCACTTATGCGGGCCTTGTTTCTGCCAGTTTGATGCGCGTGATTGTCACTAATTATTTTCACACACTGGACCAGTTCTGCACGACTAAACCGGGTAGCGGTATGATAAAATGCGCTTGCTTCCATATCGTAAAGTTGCTGTGGATGATAGTCGGTGCTGGGTTTGTTCCTGGTCAGGCAGTGAGCGGTTTCAAACCTGGAATTGTGCAATGGCGCAGGGTAAAAATGTCGGCTGGATTCATCAGATATCCTGTTAATTAATAAGGCAGTACCGATATCGTGGCTAGCGGAACCAGCAGTACCAACATTGATCCAGGCGATAGATCGAACCTCGTGGTTGAGTGCAGCTATCCAGGCTGTTGCCGCCGCGCAAGCCAACTTGCCGATACCACTGACGATGCATAGGATTTGATCCTTCTCATAAATGTCGAAAGCGTTATGTGACCGTGATTTTTTCAATCGATAATGATCGATAATCGGCTTGGCTTCACAGTGCAATGCTGTTATCCAGATCAGCATGAGAGGAGACTTTGCGGGGGTACTGATTTCCGTACCTGTTCCAGCATTGGCGTGAATTCAGTGATGACTTGGTTATTTTTATGCTTTCTCGCCCCATTTAATAAAATCTCCAGTTTAGTAGTCAGCATCGATTTTGCGGCTACAAGCTGTGCTTTGTCTAATCCTTGCTGTTGTATCAGGCGATACAAAGATCGAATGCGGAAGCGATCCATTCCCCAGAACTGCCCCGACAATTGATCACCATGCCCCCCATATTTTGTGATTAGTGGTCTGTCTATATAGGAAACTGGATACTGGCAGCAGATCTTAAGCCAAAGGTCATAATCCTCGCAAGCCGGCAGGGTTTCGTCGAAGTAGGCGACCGATTGCAGCAATGATCGATGGATTACTGCTGCCGAGGGAGATATAACGCATAAGGGCAAGCATTGGTGGAAGATCCAGCCACCTGATTTTTGATGTTTGTTCATCGGATTTACCCTCACACCGTTCCTTATCCAGATCTCATCCGAATGGAACAACAGGTATGCGGGTTGCCTTTGTTGTGCTTGCCGAATCGAGTTTATTTTGTCCGGCATCCAGCTATCATCCGAATCGAGTAATGCGATCCATTCGTAACTTGCCTGCTTAATGCCCGCATTTCTGGCGGCGCTAACTCCCTGGTTAGATTGCTGGATGAGTTTAATACCCGGGTAGGTGCGCAAGATATGGATAGAGGTATCGTCGGTAGAGCCATCATCTACGACAATTATTTCGTCAACCTCGCTGTTCTGGTCTAGTACCGAATCGATCGCCCTGGCCAATGTATGAATCCTGTTATAGCTGGGGATGATGACGGAAATGCGCATCTAATTGTAATTCCTGCAGGACAGTTTATCGCCTGCCCTAACTGGTCTGCCCTAAGGAGTCTCTGATCAATTCGTGAATCAACAGCTGCTAGTTAAAATCAGCCAGCTCTTCGTTGCAAATCTTGCGAATAGAGGCACTAGAGCCGGCCCCATGAGCGGAGCGATTGCTTTGGGTCTTCGCTGCAATTCGCGCCTCGATCTGTCCGGTCCGGCGCCCCGGAATTTTACCGGCGCATCTGAATGACTCAGAATTAATCAGAGACTCCCTGGGATTGTTTGATCGCTCTAAAGCAGTGCTATTCATGCTCAATTTTTTAGTGGCATGATGGTTGAGCCCGGAAAACTCGTGACCGTTGAGCCCTCGGAATCAAGAATTCGATTTTTTCCACTGGCTTCGACTTCGTCGATGCGAATAATCGAGTGATGCGGGATATAGGTGTGTTTTACGCCGTTGAACTCAAGTTTTAATTTCTCTTCAGCCGGATCGATTAGTAATTTCGTATGTTCACCGAAAATGATTTGGCCGACTTCGATAAACCCCATCATTTCTGACTGGCTCACCTGGTGTGCATACAATTCGTAAATACGGTTGTTATTGTGAAACTGGATACGAAAGATGTTTTTTTTTAATTTTGTCATGTGCGCCTTTACGATTCTGGATTCATGAGTTCATCCAGATCGCCATCCATGTGTAATTCGGTTAATTCGGAAAACCCGCCTATTAGTTTACCATCAATCAGTATCTGGGGAACTGTTCTGGCTCCCTGGGTTACCTCGCCAAATTCCTTTAGTGCGGCATTATCAGTATCGATACGTGTTTCGACAAAATCGATGTTCCACTTACTCAGCATGCTTTTCGCTTTTACACAAATAGGGCAATTAGCGGTACTGTAAACGGTGACTCTGGACATAAACAATAAACCTTATCAATGCAGGCGGTAATCTTACAACAGAATTTAGACCCTGTTCCAGTCTCTGTTAAGAGGGTATCGTAAAAAGCCGTCTTGCATCCCCTGGCCGCGTCGCCTAAAGCGCCTACTGTTGGTGAAAATGTGCTCGAATGCTCATTTACTACGTGTAAACTGCGCTTCTCGGCTCTAGCGTCCTGCTTCGCTCTACCTCCGGAACGCCGGACCGCTGCATCCTTGCAGTCGTGCGCGCATTTTCGCCTTGCCAGGAAACGCAATCCAACCTTTTACGACACCCTCTTGAGAGATGTTCAGGGTACCCTCTTATGAGAATTCGTTCCGGGTAGTTGCACCAGTATCCAGGGTTTGACTACTACGGTCCAGAGCAGACTGTTGTTGGCAAACCAGTCCTTAGCCTGAAGGTCGCTAACCCGGCACAGTTGTATCTGTTCCATCCATTGCTGGATTTTTATGCGATCGTCCTGCTGGATTGCGAAAGCAACATCGATCAGATCCAGGTCTGAATTCACATAAAGCAATTTACCGCCAGCAAAAAAGCGTTGCAGATCTTTCCAACCAAGTTTTGCTGTTTCGGAATTCAGCTTCGCACGGATTAACTCTTGATCTTGCTCGGGCACAATAGCTTCGTTTTTTAATGAATGATATCAACGCCACTCAATGGACAGGTCTGTATTGTCTCACGAATTGTGACTATGGCTTCTTTACGAGGATAATGTTTACGCCAGGCGATTGCCACGGTGCGGCTGGGCGAAGGAGACTTAAAGGGCTTGATATCTATCATCGCCTCGTTTTGCTGGCTATTGACGATGCTGGTTCGGGGCAGGACCGTAATTCCGGTACCGGCGGCGACCATGTGACGGATTGTTTCCAGCGAACTGCCTTCGAAGGTACGGGTTAGTTCACTGTTACCGGACATACAGTTTGGGCAAGCCTCGACGACCTGGTCCCTGAAACAGTGACCCGAGCCCAGTAACATTAAATCCTGCGAAGCCAGGTCCTCGGTTGGAATCGCATCGCGGTCTTTCCAGTCATGATTTTTGGGTAGGGCTACAATAAAGGGTTCTTCGTACAATGGCTCTGTTTCAATACCCGGCTCTTCGAAAGGATAAGAAATGATAATCGCATCGAGGGCACCCTGTTTTAGCGATTGAAACAGGTTGGCAGTAAAATTCTCTTCGATGATCAACTTTAAATCGGGTGCATTTTCGGTTAATTTTGGGATTAAATTAGGCAGCAGGTAAGGACCAATGGTATAAATAACTCCGAGCCTGAACTGGCCGGACAGAGGGTCTTTGCCCTGTTGAGCAATCTCGCCGAGAATCTGCGCCTGCTGAAGTACGACATAGGCCTGATTGATTATCTGCTGGCCAATTTCAGTAATTCGTATTTCATTTTTGGAACTACGCTCAAATAAACGAACACCGAGTTCTTCCTCAAGTTTTTTTATTGCGATACTGAGTGTGGGCTGGCTGACGAAACAGGATTGTGCCGCTTTGCCGAAATGGTTTTTTTGAGAGACAGCAACGATGTATCTGAGTTCGGTTAATGTCATGACTATGCATACAAACTGGGTTTGTTTATTTTGCCCAAATCGTTAAATAAAAGCAATTAAATATTAATCAACAATCAATAAAATCTATGACTTACATTGGCAGTTTATCAGTTAGCCCCGGGACAGGGTCGAACTTTTCGCTGTTTTAATTTTCATAAAAACCAACAACGAGATTTCCGATGAGATCGATATTAATTAAAATTTTCCAAACCAGTGGAGCACAGGCCCCACAGTTTGATCTCGAGCATGCATTGCAGTTAGCAACCGCCACCTTGCTGATCGAAATCTGCCGTGCTGACTTTCGCGAGCAGAAAGTCGAACAGGAGAGAATGCGTGATCTACTACAACAGCAGTTTTCCCTGCAAGACGGGGAACTCGATGAGTTAATGCAACAGGCGTGTGAAAAGGCAGATGCGCTGGTTTCACTGCAACATATTACACGCCTATTAAACGAGAATTTTGATCAGAATACTAAAATACGCGTGATCGAAATGATGTGGCAACTGGTTTACGCCGATGGTGTTAAGGATCATTACGAGGAACACCTGATGCGCCAGGTTGCGGAGTTACTATACGTCCCCCACGCTGCATTTATCCAGGCTCGCCACAAGGCCGAAGAGATAGCTTTTTAGAACTGGCTCCCTAAATAAACGATCGGAGGGATAATTAACATCTTGGCCACGATAATCATTAAGGTGGCAACCAGCGGGGACAGGTCAAGACCTCCGATCGCAGGCATTATTTTCCTGACCGGACGAAGTACTGGCGCCGCAAGCGTGTTTACCAGGCCAATGACAGGATTGTAGGCACCGGGTCTGACCCAGCTCATGATGACCTGAATAATAATAGCGATCAGGAACACGGTAAGGAATAGCGATATCAGATCTGCAAAACCGTAGATCAACAAACCCAGGTAACCAACGCCATCGATCGCAGCCAGCGTGCCGCCGATATGGATTGCACCAGCATCAAGCAACCTTAATAGCATGAACTTCGCGTAAATAATTGCCAGGCATAACAGGGCTGCAGAAGTATCCTGCCCCGCAAGGCTGGGAATAAAGCGACGTAAAATTTTAAGCGGGGGAGATGTTAGCCGCACTATAAATTGTGAGACTGGATTGTAGAAATCGGCACGCAGCATTTGCAGCATAAAGCGAAGCAACACCAGCAATACATACAAGTCGAATATCGTATTAATGATTAGTGCTAGTGGAGAAGTTAGGTAATTAGATCCCATGTCTGACTCTATAGTGTTTGCCTGTGACTACTGTTTGCCCAGCTTTTTAGCGAGTTCCTGCGAGCGATCTCGCGCTGCCCTTGTTGCCTTGTCGACCAGGTCAGCAAGCCCATCTTGTTGAAAGGATAAAATTGCCTGCTCGGTCGTTCCACCCGGGGAAGTTACCCGGGTTCGTAATTCAACAACATCGCTTTGCTGGGCCATGGTAGCGGCACCCAGGGCAGTTTGCCCGGCCAGTATACGAGCGATATCTTCACTCAGGCCTAATTTTTCACCCGCCTGCTGTAACAGCTCGATAAAATAAAAAAAGTAAGCGGGACCGCTGCCGGAGATAGCGGTGACCGCATCGAGCGCTGATTCCTGGTCTATCCAAACCGTGACGCCGACCGCCTCGAGTATCACCTCGGCCGAGTTCTTTTGTGCTTTGCTGACCCGAGAATTGGCGTACAAACCAGTGACTCCAAGTTGCACCAGGGCTGGTGTGTTAGGCATGCAGCGGACTATCGCCTGATTACCACCGAGCCAGCGATCGATGGCCTCTTCCTCTATGCCTGCAGCGATGCTGATAAACAGAAAATTGCTATCGCAGGATTCAGCCAGTTGTTCACAGGCAGTCTGCATAATTTGCGGCTTGACCGCGAGTATGACTATATCTGTTCCGTCCACTGCTATGCTGCTGTCGGTTGTCGTGGAAATACCGAATTGGCGCGATAATCCGGCTAGTTTATCTTCATCTATATCGCAGGCGGTGATACTGGTGGCCTGATAACCATTGGCGATTAGGCCTCCAATCAGGCTGGTGGCCATGTTACCGCCACCGATGAAGGCGAGATTTTGCTGACTCAAATTCGTTCCCCAAAAATTGCTGTGCCTATTCTAAGCAGGGTTGAGCCTTCGGCAATAGCGGCCTGCATGTCATGGCTCATTCCCATCGAAAGGGTATCACAATCGAAATCCTGCTGTCGCAGATCCTCTAGCAGCCCAGCCAGTAATTTAAAAGGCTTGCGCTGGGATTCGAAATCATCCCGCTGGGCCGGGATTGTCATCAGGCCCCGGAGTCTTATGTTTGGCATGTTACGCATGCCCTCGGCAAGGCCAATAACCTCGGAAGCGGCAACGCCAGACTTGCTAGCCTCAAGATCAGCATTAACCTGAATGCAAGTATTGAGTGGTGGCATTGCCTCAGGTCTTTGATCGTTAAGGCGTTGCGCAATTTTGAGACGATCGACGCAATGCACCCAGTCGAAGGAGGTCGCCAGAGTTCTCGTTTTATTGGATTGAATCGGGCCGATGAAGTGCCATACGATGCCAAGATCAGCCAGTTCGACCATCTTTGACTCGGCCTCCTGCAGATAATTTTCACCAAAATCTCTTTGCCCGGACTGGTAGGCGAGGCGAATATCGGCGGCTGGTTTCTTTTTGCTGACGGCAAGCAGGGTGATATCGCCGGCTGTGCGATTGTAGTCAAAAGCGGCTTGCTCAATTTGCTGATGGATGCCTGCTAGATTTTTTTCAATGTTATTCATATGTTTTGCTATAGTCATTCTATTGGATTAGCGAAACTTACTGAAAAAGTTCTGATTAATCAGTTAGTGACAACATATTTCTCAGTCCAATTATAAGCTGTTTTAGCAACTGGCCGTAGCAATAAAAATATTGTTGATGAAACAGTCAGTCATTGCCTGGCAATGTTTGATAAAAATTCAAAACATTAAGGATCGTTCATGGATATAGCTCAACTGTTAGCCTTTGGAGTCAAGCAAGGCGCTTCCGATTTGCATCTTTCAGCTGGCTTGCCTCCGATGATCCGGGTGGACGGTGATATTCGTAGAATCAACGTGCCTGAAATGGATCACAAGCAAGTGCACGACATGATTTACGACATCATGAGTGACAAACAGCGTAAGGATTTCGAAGAATTTATGGAAACCGATTTTTCTTTCGAAATTCCGGGACTTGCTCGATTTCGTGTCAACGCCTTCAATCACAACCGTGGTGCGGGATCTGTATTTCGTACCATACCGTCAAAGATTTTAGGCCTCGATGAACTTGGTGCGCCAAAAATATTTGAGGAAATTTCCGAGTACCCTCGTGGTATCGTACTGGTAACAGGCCCAACAGGGTCGGGCAAGTCGACTACCCTGGCAGGTATGGTTGATTATAAAAATGAAACCGAGTATGGACATATTCTAACCGTAGAAGACCCGATCGAATTTGTTCATGAAAGTAAGAAATGCCTGGTGAATCAGCGTGAGGTACATCGCGACACACTGGGATTCAACGAAGCCTTGCGCTCCGCTCTGCGTGAAGACCCGGACACGATACTGGTCGGCGAGATGCGAGATCTCGAAACTATTCGCCTGGCCTTGTCAGCGGCGGAAACTGGTCACCTGGTATTTGGTACGCTACACACCAGTTCTGCTGCCAAAACTATCGACCGGATTGTTGATGTTTTTCCGGCGGCGGAAAAATCAATGGTACGCTCAATGTTATCGGAGTCTCTAAAAGCGGTTATATCTCAAACACTGTTGAAAAAAATTGGCGGTGGCCGAGTGGCTGCCCACGAAATCATGATCGGTACTCCGGCGATTCGAAACCTTATCCGTGAAGACAAGATAGCGCAAATGTATTCGGCTATTCAAACTGGCCAGAATGTCGGCATGATAACCCTGGATCAAAATCTGAAGGGATTATTAGCCCAGGGTCTCGTAGCAAAAGAAGAGGCAAAGAAAAAGGCCGCAAATCCAGACTCACTGTAAGGACTGGTAGAAAGTATGTTGAGGACAGGCAATGGATCGTAACAAAGCGATAAGCTTCATGCATGATTTGCTGCGCATGATGGTCAGTAATGATGGTTCGGACCTGTTTATAACCTCGGGGTCACCGCCGGCGATGAAAATCGACGGCAAGGTAAAGCCGGTTTCGAAACAAAATCTGTCGCCCAATCATACCCAGATGCTCACGCGTTCAATCATGAACGATAAGCAGGTTTCAGAATTTGAAGAAAAACAGGAGTGCAATTTTTCAATTGCATTAACCGGGGTTGCGAGGTTTCGTGTGAATGCCTTTGTGCAACGCGGTAGTACCGGTATGGTTTTGCGTTTTATCAATTCTGAAATTCCGAATTTCGAAGAACTGAACCTGCCAGAGATATTACGCGATATCGCCATGACAAAACGAGGGCTAGTCATTTTTGTTGGCGGCACCGGCTCTGGCAAATCAACTTCGCTTGCCTCAATGGTTGGCTACCGTAATCATCACAGCTACGGACATATCATCACGATCGAGGATCCTGTTGAATTTGTGCACGACCACGGTAATTGCCTGGTGACCCAGCGCGAGGTCGGGGTTGATACCGAATCCTACGAAATCGCCCTTAAAAATACCTTGCGCCAGGCTCCAGATGTGATATTGATTGGTGAGATTCGAGACCGTGAAGCAATGGAGCATGCAATCGCGTTTGCCGAGACTGGCCACCTCTGTTTATCAACCCTGCACGCCAATAGCACTAATCAGGCGCTAGACCGGATCATCAACTTTTTCCCGGACGAACGCCGTACCCAGTTATTGATGGATTTATCACTAAATCTGAAAGGATTAATCTCGCAGCGGTTGATACCCAGGCTAAATGGCAGCGGCCGCATCCCGGCGATTGAAGTAATGCTCAATACACCGCTTATGGCCGACCTGATATTCAAGGGTGACGTGCATGAGATGAAAAATTTGATCGCGAAATCCAACGAAGCCGGCATGCAAACCTTTGATCAGGCTTTGTATGATCTCTTCGAGACCAGGAAGATTTCGTTAGAGGACGCCCTTCGAAATGCTGACTCGGTTAATGATATCCGACTTCGAATAAAACTGGAAAGTGAAACCGCGAAAAATTCTGGTCTGATGGACGATAATCGAGATTTCGAACTGGAAGATTCGCAGGAAGAAAATGAAGATGGAATGATCTGAAATGAGCAGGCAGCAATCCACCAAATTACTCGAGCCCTACCTCAAGGCCATGGTCGATAAGCAGGCCTCCGACCTGTTTTTCGTTACCGCGGCCCCGCCTAATATGAAAGTCCAGGGCACCACATCGGCGATATCGAAGAAAGCCTTCGATTCCGGGCAGGTAAAGCAACTCGCCTACAGCTTGCTCAGCGATGAACAGATTCGAGATTTTGAAATCACTCGTGAACTGAATCTCGGTTTTACACTTGCTGGTGTCGGTCGTTTTCGCGTGAATGTTTATGTCCAGCGTTCCGAAGTATCGATGGTTATCCGCTACATCAAATGGGATATCCCATCTATTGATGATCTGGGATTGCCACAGGTGCTAAAAAAGATAGTGATGAACAAAACCGGCATGGTACTTGTAGTAGGGTCGACCGGGTCCGGTAAATCGACAACCCTGGCGTCAATGATCGATTATCGAAACAAATTCGAAGGCGGGCATATTCTGACAATCGAAGATCCAATCGAGTTTGTGTTTCGTCATGAAAAATCGATCGTTTCACAACGTGAGGTTGGCATCGATACACTCAGCTATGAAAACGCCTTACGCGAGGCACTGCGAGAGGCACCGGAGGTAATCATGATCGGCGAGGCGCGCGATGCCAAAACCATGAAGGCGGCGATTACCTTTGCGGATACAGGTCATTTGTGTATGACTACCCTGCATGCGGTCAATGCCAACCAGGCCATGGATCGGATCATGAATATGTTCCCGACTGATATGCGCAATCAACTTTTAATGGATTTGTCGTTGAACCTGAAAGCAGTTATTTCTCAGCGTCTTGTTCCCGGCATGAAAGGCAAGCTTGCCTGTGCGGTCGAAGTATTGGTGAATTCACCTTACATCAGCGAATTACTACGCGAAGGTAATTTTAATGGGATCAAGGAAATTATGGAAAAAGGAGAGACCAGTGGCATGCAGACATTCGATCAATCGCTTTATAAACTGTACAAGTCTGATCAGATCACAATCAAAAGTGCACTCGCCTACGCTGACTCCAGCACGAATCTCGAATGGAGACTAAATTTTGGTGATGACGGAAATAAGGATACCCGTCACGATTTGAATAAGCAGGGCGACCTGGACGATCTGACCTTGCCATCGGATGAACTGTAATTTTCAATCATGACAACATTCTATGATAAGTTATTGAATAATAGAAACATTCATCAATATGGGTGCCGCCTTCGTGCAATATACGGGCTAGATATAACCAATTGATTAGAAAGCTAATGCAATTAAATTTGATAAACGATTTGTCCGGCGACCAGTGTTTTCACCACACGGCCGTTGAAATCCCAGCCTTCGAAGGGGGTATTTTTACCCCTGGAAGCAAAGTCCCTGCCACTGCATAGCCAGTTGCTGTCCGGGTCTACAACAATAACATCAGCAAGTTCACCTGCCGCAATATGACCTGCCGGGAGGCCGAGGACACGGGCCGGATTGACACTAAGCCTGGCGATCACCTCGGGCAGTGAAAGCAGGTTGTCCTCGACCAGTCGCAATGCCAGCGGTAACAGGGTGTCGAGAGCGCTAATACCGGGTTCTGCCGACGGGAAGGGACGCAATTTGGCATCGGTTTCGTGGGGTTGGTGGTCCGAGCATATGCTGTCGATGCTGCCATCGGCGACTCCCTCGCGTAGCGCCTGCCTGTCGTATTGACTGCGAAGGGGAGGAATGGTCAGTTTATTTGTATCGAATTCACCGATGTCGTGATCGGTGAGAAAAAGCTGATGCATTGCACAGTCGGCCGTTATCGGTAATCCATCCGCTTTTGCCTGTCTAATCATGTCGACTGACCGTGCGCAGGATAACTGGCCAAAATGAGTGCGGGCTCCGGTTTGGGCGACCAGTTCAATATCTTTTGCCAGCGCTGCGGTTTCGGCGGCTTCTGGAATTGCGGGCAGACCGAGGCGCGTAGATACGGCGCTTTCGTGTGCGCAGCCATGCGCGTAGAGTTCGTTATCCCTGGGTTGAATAATGACGAGCATGTTTTGCCCGGCGGCATAATCCATCGCGCGGCGTTGGACCAGATTATTCACGAATGGGCGTCCCGCGTTACTGAAAGCAATACAACCGTTAGCCTTGAGACTCGCCATATTACTTAGCTCTTCGCCCTCAAGCGCTCGTGACAGGGCCCCGATAGTATAAATATGACATTGATTTCCAGCCTTCGCATTACGGTGATGGATTAAATCGACCACCGCTGAATTGTCGATTACCGGTAGTGTATCCGGCGGGATACACAGGCTCGTGATGCCATTTCGCACCGCTGCATCAGTTTCTGAGGCGATATTGGCCTTATGTGTATGTCCCGGTTCGCGCAGTCGTGCCTGACTGTCTACCAGTCCTGGCATTACCCATTGACCAGTCGCGTCGATGGTTTGGCTGGCTTTGAATCCTGCTGGTTTCCTGCCAACGCCGACTACCAGATTGCCTTCGATGTAAACGTCGCTTTTTGACTCTCGCAAGCCAAGCGGGTCTATCAGGGTGCCATTTTTAAGGTGAATGGTCACTCGCCAGCCGCCCGGCCTGACTGACCAACTATCATGGACATTACTGCCATACGCACCGAAATGCCGAATCCAACCTGCTGCAGGATAACCGACTGATTTCCGTCCATAACGCTGGATTCGATTTCGACGCCGCGATTGGCAGGTCCGGGATGCATGACGATGGCATCAGGCCTGGCCCTGCGCAGACGTTCCTGGGTCAGTCCGAACTGGTTAAAATATTCTTTTTCACTTGGCAGCAGCGCGCCGCGCATGCGTTCTTTTTGCAGGCGCAACATGATGACAACATCGACATCCTGCAGGCCCTGTTCAAGATTGTCGTATAATTGAACTCCGAGTGAGGCGGTGCCGACCGGTAACAGGGTTTTGGGAGCTATCACTCGTACCTCGGCGGTATTGAGCAGGTTGAGCGCGTGGATCTGCGAACGGGCGACCCGCGAATGCATAATGTCGCCAACAATGGCGACGCGTAGTTTACTAAAATCCTGCTTGTGGTGGCGTATCGTGTACATATCCAGCATTGCCTGGGTCGGGTGCTCATGCTGACCGTCGCCGGCATTCAGGACACTCACACCCGGGCGCACATGTTGAGCGAAAAATTGCGCACTGCCACTATCTTTGTGGCGAATCACAAACATATCAATCTGCATTGCCTCGAGATTGCGGATGGTGTCGAGCATCGACTCGCCCTTGACGGTTGCCGAGGTATCGAGGTTGAGGCTTAGAATATCGGCTGAAAGTCTTTGTTCCGCCAGTTCAAAGGTTGTACGGGTTCGAGTGCTGGCTTCGAAAAATAAATTTGCGACTGTCTTGCCACGTAGAATTGGAACTTTTTTGACGACACGATCTGCTACTGAGGTAAAGGATTCGGCAGTATCGAGTATCTCGGTTAGAATCTGCTGATTTAAGCCTTCAATACTAAGAAAATGCTGGAGTTTGCCGTTTTCATCGAGCTGTATGTTAGTGGTCATTAGATTTGACCATCAATTGCAGCGGTTCGGGGCCATCCAGTTTTATATGGCAATCGGGTTCAAGCTGGACAGTGTGGGCTACTATATCAGCCTGGATCGGGATCTCTCGTTCACCGCGGTCGATTAATATGGCAAGAATAATTCGCTGCGGGCGACCATAGTCAAATATTTCGTTCATTGCCGCTCGAATAGTCCTACCGGAATACAGTACGTCGTCGATCAGAATGATTGTTTTGCCATCGATATTGGTCGGTAAACTGGATGGTTTAACGGTTGGATGTAGGCCGATTTTGGTGAAATCATCTCTATAAAAGGTGATGTTCAGGCGACCCAGGTCAGTGTCGGGCTTTATCGCTTGATGAACTGCCTGGGCGATCCAGTAACCGCCGGTTTCGATACCGACAATGATGGGTTGGTCAGCGGGCGCGAGGTCCGGAGGGAAATAGGGTTTCAGTGCTTTCGTCAGCTTTTCAATCAAACTATCGACTGAGGGTATAGCCACAAATATTCCACGCATTGAACTCGGGACGCTTTATAGCACAAATTTTGTCGACATACAGCAATTGGCCGATTATTTCTGGTTTAGCAGAGAAATGAGAATGACATCCCTGATGTTTATAATTTACCAGGAGCGTCCTGCCGCAGTTTGTACTCGCGTAACCAGGTTTCGGTGATCAAAACTGCCGACAGGCTATCGATTTCTGGTTTGGTTTTACGCTGTCCACTTTCGATCGCAATGATATAAGCTTCACGCGTGGTGAGCCTTTCATCGATTAACTCGGTATCTATTTGAAATCTGCCCTGAAGCTGCCGACTAAACCGGTTGGCCTTGTCGGTCATGACTTTTGTCTCGGGGAATTCTGAAGTGGGCAGACCGACAATTAATTTCTGTGGCTTCCATTGTTCGATCAAGTCAGAGATCGCCTGCCAGTTCGGTTTACCCTTGAAGGATTTGATAGCAGTCAGGGGACTGGCCTGGGAGGTTAATGTTTGACCAACGGCTGCACCTATCCAGCTCGTGCCAAAATCGAATCCAATCACGGTTTCGATTTTAAATGTCATATGAAGGTGTCGTAAAAGGTTGGATTGTGTTTCCTGGCAAGGCGAAAATGCGCGCACGACTGCAAGGATGCAGCGGTCCGGCGTTCCGGAGGTAGAGCGAAGCAGGACGCTAGAGCCGAGAAGCGCAGTTTACACGTAGTAAATGAGCATTCGAGCACATTTTCAACGCGGCTAGGGGACGCAAGACAGCTTTTTATGACACCCTCATATTGTATTGGGTTATGCTGAACAGGATCAGGCATTACCGCTGACGGGTGAAAGCATACTGATATCGAAACCGAGTGTGTCGAATGCCATTTGCCATTTGTCGTCGGAGTTTTTGTGGAACAATAATTCGGTACCGGATGAAGAAGTGAGCCAGGAATTTTGCTGTAATTCGGATTCCAGTTGTCCCGATGCCCAACCGGAAAAACCGAGTATCACCAGGTAATCTTCTGGCCCCTTGTTTTCTGCTATTGCCTCTAGCACATCCATCGAACTGGTGAGATGGATACCGGGCGACACTTCAACAGTTTTTTGCCAGTTATGCGCCTTGGTATGTAATACAAAGCCTTGTTCAAGCTGTACCGGGCCTCCGATGAAGACTGGCTTTTGTTTGATTGTATCATCATTGCATTCGATATTTAGCTGGTCAAAAATTTCACCAAGGGTTTGCGTGGTCTGATGATTGACTACCAGTCCCATACTACCGTTTTCATTATGCTCGCATATGTAGACAAGGCTCGATGCGAACAGGGGATCCTTGATTGCAGGCGTTGCTATCAGGCATTTATCAACCAGACTGGTTTGTTCCGCTTTCATCGTGTGTTCTCCTTACAGGGATGTGACCTGAGTACAGCTAATCTTATTAACATATTGTGGCAATTTTAAATTCATCAACTGATCAGAGGCTCAATAAACTAAACATCGCCCTTTGTACTCAGGCGGTTGCTGTTAAATTCCCAGGTTCTGATGATGACGATTTGATCAGCGCGTTCTTTCAACTCATCAGAAAATGGTGCAAAAGGTTCGGCCAGTTGTAAAATACGTTTGGCTGCTTCATCGAGTATATTGCTACCCGATGAACGCGTGATTTTGACATCCAGTATTTCTCCCTCCGCATTGATTCGTACGCTTAATCGCAGGCGGCCGTCTATATTTTTGATCATCGCTTCCTGTGGGTAGTTCAAATTACCGGTATGCTCGATTTTATTGACCCAGTTAGCCAGGTAACTGGCCTCTATGGCTTTCCTGGTACTTGCAGTCAAGATGATAGTTCTCGGCCGTTTGGCATAGTTTATCGTCATCTGCCTAATTTCTGCCTGTAAACGCGCAATCATAGTTTGGCGTTGCTCTACTTCACCCGGCTGTTCAGAATTGGCTTCCTTTTTGCGAATTTGGCTATGTTTGTCAATCTGGTATTCAAATTCGTCCTGGGTGATAAAATAAAGTCGATTAATTTCGAGCTGGTTGCGGTTCATTTCAATTCTCGCCCGCTCAGAAAGTCCTTGCTGGTCGAGCGGGGTGTTCGCGGATACAGGAGCGCTGGGGCGGGCTTTTTCCTCGGCTTTACCGCCCCCTGCCTGGTCTACCTGGGCGAGGAAGTCGGGATTTTCCACTTCTTCAAAACTTTGTGAATTAGCATGTATTATTTCGAGCGAAGGCAGAATATCTGATTTTGGGTTTTTGGAATGAGTAAAACCAACGCCAAGCACCAGGATCGCATGGATAGTAAGTGCCAGAAACAGGGTGAACCCGAGTCGATCGCTGGCGCCGATTCCCGGGTTGCGCGTTGGTGAGCGATATGGGGGCTGGGTCATATTCTGCCAATAATTATGGGTGCTTCACCAGTCATTATACTGCGTATAAACTTATTTTTGGTGCTTCAGTCAATAATACGGACCGGCAAATCTATTATTATCTCCAATTTGTCGGCAAGCGAGCGCGAAATGATAATCTTCTGGTCTTCGCTGACGACTAAATAGTCGTCAACACCCAGTGACTGTGCCAGCGAT
>JBGUEB010000049.1:0-16349 GCA_041821565.1 Gammaproteobacteria bacterium
CCCGCTGGATCAATGGGACCCGATGGACCAATGGGACCCGATGGACCAATGGGACCCGATGGACCAATGGGACCCGCTGGACCCATCGGCTTACCAGGCCTCACAGGTGCTAATGGCGCCGATGGCGCTAAAGGATCGGTGGGACCTGTCGGTACTAAAGGTGTCGATGGTGATCCGGGCATCGATGGCCTCGATGGTCTTCCTGGTAAGGACGCCCCGGACCGTACTGCCGAGTTATGCGCTCTTTATAATGAATTGTCTAGACAAAGCCTCTTAGGCGCACTCGCAGTACCCGATTTTTGCACCGGATCTGATAATCCCACATCCACCTATGCGATCGGCAGTACTGGCCCAGGTGGCGGGATAGTATTTTATGTTACCGAGGGTGGTTTACACGGCCTGGAAGCCGCACCTGTAGACCAGTCTGCGGGTGCACAATGGGGATGCTATGGCACACTAGTAGCTGCAGCCGACGGCAAAGCGATAGGTACAGGCGCACAAAACACGGCCGATATTGTTGCGGCCGGCTGCGTCGAAAACCCAAATCAACCAGGCGCAGGCGAAATCGCGGCCCAGATTGCCGACGCCTATGTCTCCTTTAATATCAACGGCGACAGCTACAGCGACTGGTTCCTGCCTTCTGTTGCTGAGTTAGACCAGTTATTCAAGTTTAAAGACGTAGTAGGCGGGTTTCCAGCCCCTCCAGTCCCCGGCAATTCAGCCACCCGCTATGAGTACTGGAGTTCTTCAGAGGCTGGTCGTTTAACTGCGAATTACCAAGTCTTCAACGGCGGGACACAGGTCGATCTCGCTAAGTTCAATGCATTCAAGGTCCGCGCTATTCGGGCATTTTGATAACCTGTTCCATTACAATTTTTTACCGCAAACTGCTTGTTTCTTCAGTATTCGGGCGTTGCTGTAAAATTCAATCGTAATACCCTGTAGCCCTGCGGCAGCCGATCGCTGCAGGGTTCTACATGCACCCCAGGAGTAAAAAGCCATCTCATTTGAGATGGCTTTTTTGGGCATCTGCCTCTGGCTGAGGCCATTCTCCGAAGCTTCCAGGGGGTAATTGAGCGTCCGTTATGGGGAAAGCAGATACCCGAAATACACTAAGCAGCAGGTAAGGACCCAACCTGAATCATAACCACCGTCAACGATCTGCGAAATCTTCTGGATGTGGCGAGGTTCGATGCCGCAACTACCGGGCACAGTAAGGCCGCCAGTTTACGAGGAAGTTTATTTCCCATTTAAAGCCAGTTTGTTAAAACAACTCAGGAGGCAAGTTCTTCCTGCTTGATATCGTATTTTTCAATGACCGAATTGATTTCACGCTGCGTGGAGCTTTCGTCAAATTCGTGCGGCGCAAACGGCATCGTGACCCGCCTGTAGGCGAGGATGGCCGCTATTAGCTGTTCCCGTTCGTCGGAGGTTAATTCATCGGCTGCGTTGGTGGACACGATTTCGCGAATGGTGGCGCGCGCATATTCCTTGGTTAATAAATGTTCCATGTTGATGTTCTTCAGGCAAATTCCCCAGGTCCCATCGGTCATGTATTTCCAGGCATAATCCGAGCCACCTGGCCACGGTGGAGAATTACCATTCAACGCCTCCTTAAAATGCTTGTCGAATTCGGCGCGCACTATTCTTGCGACGTCACTGAGTTCACGTGTCTGTGCCAGCGATAATGCCCTGGCAACCCATGCTTCGATTGATGGATGATAGTAGGGCTCCGGCGTTACTGGTAGATGATAGGTACCGAAGCTGCTAGTAACGGCCATTTCTCCTTCGACGACATACGAAGCCGCGGGAATGCACTGCGCTTCTTCTAGCGCCAGTATTTGCTCAGGAGTCGTACCTGTGCGTTTAGCCAGTTCGCCAGGCTTCAGGTAATCGTGTTGAAGCAGATATTGCTGAACCTCCTGGGCGGATATATTGCTCATATTAAGTCCTCCAAAGTAACATCCCCTTGATGTTGAATCATTGTTCCTCCTAATATCCAACAGCAGCATACTTAGGTTATTGAGCGGATAACATTATATCACTTTGTTATTTGGCATCAGCTACTGGCAGGTAGCTGCCTGAGTCGATAATCCCGAATAATCTATATTACAGTGCTAAAGGCTATGGTTTCTAATTATTTTTTTGTCTGCATATTAAATTAATGAATGAATGAAGAGATTAAAATCCGTACGACTCTTCATCCATAAGCCCCCCCAATCTGAATATGGTCATAAACGATGAAATCAGGTGAACAGTGGGTGATACCTGGCGGTAGTTCCAATCACCAGGGAATTTCAGACCCGTCGAAATTAAAGAAATGACCGCTTTGCGTGAGAGTTGCCCCTGTTAGCACCTGTTTAAGCCCCGCCGCACTTTCATTCACATCAATCTCGCCATTTGAGCCGCCCATTTCCGTTCTTACCCAGCCCGGATGCAGGCTTATGGCACTGATATCGCGCCCTTCAACATCTTTGGCAATACTTTTCACCACCTGGTTTAGCGCAGTTTTGGAGGTACGGTAAATGTAAGATCCGCCACTGCTATTGTCCGCGATACTACCCATTTTGCTGCTAATCACTGCCACTAACTTTTGCCGACTGATCGCCACCTGCTCGATAAATGCCTGTGCCAGCATTAACGGCGCTATGGTATTGACTTCCAAAACTTGACGCCAGGCCGCTGCATCTACTTCGCCAAAGGCGGTCCCCCTGGGGCCATATATACCAGCATTGCTCAGCAGGATATCGATCGGTCGATCTTTGAGTTGCAATGATAGCGCGGCTAACTGGCCGTAATTGGTTACATCCAGTGGGAATATTTCAAGGGTTGAATATTCGCTGGTTAATGCCTTTAAAGCCTCTGCAGCCTCGGGGCTACGACAGCAGGCAAGCACTTGCCAGCCATCCTCGGAAAACAACCTGGTTAACTCTAAACCAATGCCACGATTGGCCCCGGTGATCAAAATAGTCGAATTTGACATATAAGCGTCCTATAAAATAGAAAAACGAAAGAAGCGCAGTATACCCAGCAAAAACTCAACCCAGGATATTGTCATCAGGTTTATGGCCGAAAATACCTAAAACAATTTGGTTTAATAATTTCCCAGCCCTGATCCAGGATATCGAGAATCGCCTGATCAAGCGGTGCGCTTTTACATGCGCCCATATTCGCTTTTAGATGCTCGATTTTGGTCACGCCAATAATAATTCCATCCCCCTGCTCCGAATCTAATAGAGAGTGATTCACCAACCAGCTCATCGCAGCCTGTGTCGGTGTCAGGCCATGTTCTTTACAGGCTTCACCCAGTTTTTGCAGAACTTCAAAATAGTCCTGCTTCCAGTAACGCCCCTTGTAGGCTTTATTCACCGAGAACCTTCCTGAGTCAGGGAAATCGTCAAGTGACCTGTATTTACCCGTCAATAACCCTCCTGCAAGCGGATTGTAAGCATTAAAACTAATACCATAGTTCCTCAAGCAGGGGAACAATTCACGCTCAACATCACGCGTCAGTGCGTTGTACATACCCTGGTAAACGGTTGGTTCCATCCAGCCTTCCCGGCGACAGATTTCGACAACTTCGGCAACCTGCCAGGAGGAATAGTTACTTAATCCAAAGTCTCGGAACTTACCCTGCTGGTATAGCTCGAAACAACACTCCAGGGTCTGTACTACAGGCGTTTCCAGATCAGGAGAATGAAGGTAGAGTAAATCGATACTGTCTCTATCCAGCCGTCGCAGTATTTCCTCAAACTGCTTTCTAATTTCTTCTGGCTGTAGGCCCTCGCCATCCCAGGGATTTACCTTCGATGCAATGTACAGTCCTTTTCGCTTTTCTGGAGGCAGTAAAACGCCGAGCATTTCTTCGGTGCGACCATCGCAATACTGATATGCGGTATCGAGTTCGTGTTGACCTGACGCTAAAAATACATCAAGCATGGACTGTGCCGTGTCCTGGTCGACTTGATCACCGAAGGTCATAGTACCGAGAATTTGTTTCATGTCACCCTTACTGGTAGCGTTTTGTATAATGATACCTTAATCTAAAATTCCTCCCTCTTAATTTAATAAAAAATCAGGAATCGCCGAAGGGCAATATACTCGTATCCACTACTATCAAATCGTTACAAAAACCATCCCATGTTAACGCTGGTTCCGACTAATGGATAATACGACTGCACAAACGAACATAATAATATGGCGATAGAATTAGCAAGTTAACGAATTATATTCGTAAAACTGCCGGAACGGCGCATACGAAATTATTTACAACCAATTGATTTAAAGGAAGAAAATGGTGGGGCGTGAGCGACTCGAACGCTCGACCACCTGATTAAAAGTCAGATGCTCTACCAACTGAGCTAACGCCCCTTAGAAAGGAATGGGAATGATACCGATCCTCGGATCGATTTCAAGCGAATTTGATAGTTATAAACTGTGCCTCTAATAAATTGCGATTCGCGCCATTACTGGCGAACAGATACCGCAGTTTCTGATTCCTGGAGCTAGACCCCCTCTTTCCTCATTCGATCCAGACGCTTGCCTGCGAGGCGAGCCGCGGTCGAATTAGGATGAAGTTTGCGCAGTTCCTGTAACACCGCTCTGGCCTGGCTATATTGCTTCAGTTCGTAATGGGTATATCCCAACTTGAGCATTGCATCCGGAATCTTGGAACTGGCTGGATATAGTTTAAGCACCTGGTTAAACTCTTTCGCTGCCTGGGTGAAATTACGCGTAACATAGTTGGCCTCGCCTAACCAGTACTGCGCGTTTCCGGCATAAATACTATCCGGATAATCTTTCAAAAACTTATTAAACTGCTCTTTTGCTTTCTTGTATCGACCTTCCTTTAAACTGTCGAAGGCGAGCTGGTAAGCAGCTTTTTCCTCGGCAACCGTGGCGCTCGCTGCCGCAGCTGGCACCTTTGGCGTAGAATCAACCGAGGTTCCGGTGGAAGTCGTGGTAGAACCGCCTGTAGCTGCACCAGTGGATGTTGTCGAGGAACTACCGGCAGCAGCAGGAACCACTACGGGCGCCAGGGTCGATGACTGCCCGGTTGACCGATCCTCCAGATCGCGCATACGCCGATCGATATCGAGATATAACTCACGCTGCCTTTTCTTAATTCCTTCCAAATCGCTCTCCTGCAATTCAAGATCGCCGCGCAGTTGGCTAATCTCGTCAGCCAGTTCATCCACACGTTGCAATAAATCGAGCATGGCGCGATTGTCCATTTGCGTGTTCAATCTATTCATATCAGTCTGGATATCTTTCAGGACACGGCTGGTTTCCTCGACCCGTTTGGTCAATTGATCAGGTGTTAGTGCCTGCGCCAGCAGGCCAGGCGAAGTCGCCAGGCCGATACTGAATACAGCAACCAGTAAGGTAAATTTGCCAACAGCTAGATTTTTCATAATTAGTTCACGGTATAGATAAGTTCAACACGACGATTTTTCGCCCAGGCGTCTTCATCATGTCCAGATGCTACTGGTTGTTCTTCGCCGTAGCTGACGGTTTCGATTTGATCCGATGAGGCTCCCTGGACTAACAATACCCTACGCACCGATTGTGCCCGTCTGTCGCCCAGACCAATATTATATTCACGACTGCCACGTTCATCGGCATGACCTTCGAGACGCACATGAACATTTCCATTGTCGGCGATGAAGTTACCATGGACCTCCAGAATATTTAAAGACTCATCAGTCAGATTGGCACTGTCAAATTCAAAATAAATAGTCCGGTTTGCGAGAGCAGTATCTGATTGTTCAAGCATCTCCGCTGCGGTTAGATCGTCTTCGGCAATTGGTGTGGCCATGGCGCCGTCTGTGCTTTCTTCGATAGGCGTGGCCGAGCCATCGCCTTCGCCTTCGGCGGTAATATCGACTGACGGACCTTCGGTTATCTCTTCACCTTGCGTGGTAGCACAGGCGCTAACAAAAAGTGCCAAAAATGCCAGCAGGTATAATTTGTTTATCATCGAAATATGTCTCATGTTATTTCTGCTCCAATTGATGCGAATTACTTTTTAGGTTTGTAAGGTCCCCAGACCGGTTCTCGTACATCACCACCCTGATCTGATAATTTGTGTTTTGCACGGCCATCGACTGAGACAGCATAAAGCACCCCATTATTGCCCCCGGCTGAGGCATATAAAACCATTTTTCCATTTGGGGAAAATGAAGGCGACTCATCTAGCGAACTATCGGTCAATATGGTCAGGTTTCCGGTTTCACGCTCGAGTTGCGCTATTTTATATTGCCCGCGATCACCATGCACCATAGTAATATACTTACCATCCGGGGAAACACTGGCATCTGAATTGTAACGCCCTTCAAAGGTGATACGCCGGGGCTTACCCCCCTTTGCCGGGATTTCGTATAATTGCGGGGAGCCGCTGCGGTCCGAGGTGAAAATAATCGACTTCCCATTCCGGTTCCATACCGGTTCGGTATCTATACTACGATGCCGGGTAAGACGGCTTAGTCTTTTAGTAGAAATAGTCAGTGTGTAAATATCCGGGCTACCATCCTTCGACAATACCAGCGCCAGCTTCTTACCATCGGGCGACCAGCTCGGCGCACCATTAATTCCCTTGAAACCTGAAACTTTACTACGTTTGGCACTTGCCAGGTGCTGGATAAATATTTCCGGCCTGTTGTTTTCAAAGGAAACATAAGCCAGTGACTGTCCATCCGGCGACCAGCTTGGTGACATTAAGGGCTCATCAGTTTCAAGTACTGTATGCGCGTTGAAGCCATCGGTATCGGCTACTTTCAATATATACTTCCTGGCCTTGTCTCCCTGTGCCCGCACATAAGCGATGCGCGTGTTAAATGCACCCCGAACACCGGTAATTTTCTCGTAGATCAAATCGCTAATTTCATGTGCTGAAGATCGTAGATTGCGTTTTTTTACCGGCAGGCTGTAACCCAATATCTGCTTTTGCTTGAGCACATCGAGTAACTGGAACTGAACGTCGTACAGCCCGGAGGACTTCTGGAAAATCCGCCCGACTACCAGGTACTCCTGGCCGGCATTGCGCCAGCGTGAGTAACGCACCTGGGCACTGTAATGAGGACTGGCTGGCAAGGACCTGTTGTCGAGGGCCTTGAAAATACCACTACGATTCAGGTCATTACTGACTATTTCCGCAATATCTACTGGTAGCTTCGTCGGTAGTTTGGTCGTATCAAAAGGCACCACCGCGATTGGCAAGGCGCCCTCCTCACCCTCGGTAACTTCGATTGTGAGCGCGGCATTGGCGCTAACACAGGCTAGTGCCCAGATCAAAAAGGCACTCCAATGTAAGATTCTAAATTTCATTTCGTATTTTTTACCCGGGATTGAACAGAATATTGAGCTCACGTTCGAATAATGAAGGATCGCCCGGCTTTGGTAAAGGCTCGGCTTTATATACCGCATTTTCTATCGACTTACGGTAGGTTGGAGATCCCCCTGTGCATTTACCAAAGCTAACATCGAGTATGATACCACCAGGTCCCTGTAATACCTGCACTTCGCATTCCGGTATTTTCCCGGTTTCCTGGGGCCGCCGCCAGTTACGTTCAATTTTTTGCCTGATCGCCAATTTGTAGGCATCGCGTAATGAATTCAAGCGCCGCTGTGTTTCTTCGGCCTTCAATTGCGCCTTAAGTTCCTGCTGTCTTCTTTTTTGCTCTTCCTCGGCGAGTCGGCGTTTTTCCGCTTCCTGCTTCTTCTTTTCTTCCAGCAAGCGTTTTTCTTCTGCTTCTTTTGCCAGCCTTTCATCGCGCAGGCGCTTTTCTTCGTTAAGCTTCTTCTGTTTTTCAGCCTCCAGTTTTTTCTGGTTTGCGAGCTCCTCCTGCTTTTTTTCCTCGGCTAACTTACGCTTTTTTTCGGATTCTTTTTTCTTTTCCTGCTCTGCTTTTTGGTTAGCGGCAGCAACACGCTTTGCCTCTTCTTTCTTCTTCTTTTCAGCTTCGGCTTTGCGTTTCTTCGCTTCAGTCTGCTTGCGTTTCTTCTCCTCGGCCTGTTTTCGTTTCTTGGCTTCTTTTTCGCGCTTCTTTTTTTGAAGCTCTTTCTTTCGTTTTTCTTCTTTTGCTTTCTTTTTATTTTTCTGCTGTTCGAGCTGCTGCTGGTCGACAACTTCGGCCTTTACAGTTTTGGTAATATCCGCCTGCTTTACCAGAATTGTTTTACTCGTGAGGTTAAAATTGATGAAAACAATGCCAATAATAACAGCATGGAATAAAACCGATAAGGCCAGCGCCTTGGGTTTTTGCAACAGTTCGGAAAACACTATTTGTTTTCTTCTGGATCGGTGACTAACCCTACTGATTCAACATTAGCCTGTTGCAGCAATACCAGCGTTCGTACCACATTTTGATAGGGTCCATTGGCATCACCTCGCACCATCACTGGCCTTTTGGGCGCCTTGCGTAGCGCTTTTCGTACCTGCTCGACCAGACTTGTCTCGTCTATGCTGGATTCCGGCGCACTCGCAATATTCAGGTACATGAGACCCGCCTTGTCGACGCTGATCACAATCGGTTCGGGGCTATCGACGTCAAGCGGGTTGGCAGGAGCGGTTGGCAAGTCGACATCCACCCCCTGTTGTAGTAGCGGTGCTGTTACCATAAAGATAATGAGCAACACCAGCATTACATCTATGTAGGGAACGACATTGATCTCGGCGACTAATTTCCGTCTTCTATATGCGGTTTGCGCCATGTTAAAACCACCTCGAGATGGTTGCCGCCGAGCGCAAGCCGGCTTTAATGCGGGTACTTCCCACAGTTTGATTCGAGCTAATCGTCATTGTCTCGCCTCTATTTTGGCGCCTGGGCCTGTCTTTGTAATATACCAGTGAATTCCTCGAGGAAATTCTCGTAGCGGATCACCATCGCATCAACCTCCCCGGAAAATTTATTGTAGGCAATTACTGCTGGAATAGCCGCCAACAAACCCATTGCGGTCGCAATCAGGGCCTCGGATATTCCGGGTGCAACCATAGCCAGGGTAGCCTGCTGCACGCCAGCCAGTGCGCGGAAAGACTCCATAATTCCCCATACGGTGCCAAATAAACCGATATAGGGACTGACCGAGCCCACCGTCGCCAGGAATGAAAGATTATTGTCCAGCAATTCGATTTCGCGTGACATGGATACTTTCATTGCACGGTGTGCTGACCGGACCACCGCATTATCATTGAGATCGGCCTTCCTGGCACGGGCAAACTCTCGAAATCCGTTCTCAAAAATCGCCTCCAGGCCGAATCGCCTGTCCTGGCGCGCGCTTAATTGAGCAAACAGGTCACTTAAATTGATGCCGGACCAGAAGCGTCCTTCAAAAGTCCTCGCCTCGACCTGGCTCTGTCGGATATAGCTGCGCTTAACATACATCAAGGCCCAGGAAAATATCGATGCGAACAGCAAAATTACCAGTACCAGTTGAACCGGAATACTGGCATTCAGCATCAAAGATAATATGGAAGTATCATTCATTTTAAAATCGTCTTTTGTATCAATTGGAAATCTGCTGCGCAGACCATAACTGCAGTTGAGGGTCTGGGCTAGAGACTAATTTCACCTTGTCCCGATTGTTTAAACCCAAAGTGCGAATAAGCCAGCGATGTAACCACACGGCCTCGTGGTGTTCGCATCATAAAACCCTGCTGGATCAGGTAAGGTTCAATGACATCTTCGATGGTACCGCGCTCTTCACCGATAGCGGCGGCCAGGCTCTCGACACCTACCGGCCCACCCTCAAATTTCTCAATCAAGGAGAGGATTAAACGCCGGTCCATATGATCAAGACCAGACTGGTCGACCTTCAACATGTCGAGTGCGGCATTAGCAACCTCAGCGCTGATGACCCCATCGGCCTTTACCTGGGCATAGTCCCGGGCCCGTCTTAACAGTCTATTTGCTATTCTGGGTGTGCCACGTGATCGCTTCGCGATCTCCTCGGCTCCGCCCTCGCCCATTTCAATACCGAGCAATGCCGCGGAGCGCCGAATAATCGTACCCAGGTCTTCACTCGAATAAAATTCGAGTCGTTGCACAATACCGAACCGATCGCGTAACGGCGACGTTAGCAGGCCAGCCCTGGTGGTAGCACCAACCAGCGTAAAAGGCGGCAGGTCGAGCTTGATTGATCGCGCCGCGGGCCCATCGCCAATCATGATATCTAGCTGGTAATCCTCCATTGCCGGGTAGAGTATTTCCTCTACAACCGGGCTGAGTCGATGAATCTCATCGATAAACAGCACATCGTGTTCTTCCAGGTTGGTTAAAATCGCTGCCAGGTCACCCGGCTTTTCAATAACCGGACCCGATGTCTGCCGTAAGTTAACCTGCATTTCATTCGCAATTATATGTGACAGGGTAGTTTTACCGAGGCCGGGCGGGCCAAATACGAGTACGTGATCGAGGGCCTCGTTTCGATTTCTGGCAGCCCGAATAAATATATCCATTTGTTCGCAAACCGCGTTCTGGCCTACATAATCCTCTAATACTTTCGGCCGTAACGCCCTTTCCTGCGAACTTTCTTCGGCGTTCGACAATGGACTGATGATACGTTCTTCGTCTATCACCTGGCCACCGAGTTCTGCAGGGCTTTTTTGATTAACGCTGCGGCGTTCATTTCCTGATCAGCATTAGATTCCACCTGTCGGATCATCTTCTCAGCATCGGTTGATTTATAGCCAAGAGCCTGCAAGGCTTCTACTGCTTCATTTTTACTCGACAAGTCGCGCGCGGCTGACATCGTGCCCGATTCCGAAGTGATCTGACCAGCATCCAGTAAATTCTCTACCTTATCGCGCATTTCAATGATCAATCGCTCGGCGGTTTTCTTACCCACCCCGGGTAAGCGCGTCAAAGTTAAAATATCGTCCTGTAATACGCAGTGCGCGAACTCCTGATCGTTGATACCGGACAAAATAGTCAGTGCCATCTTCGGACCCACACCATTGACGCGAATCAACTGGCGGAATAGTTTGCGCTCGCGTTCCGTGGTAAATCCGATCAGTGAATGCGAATCGTCCTTGACGATAAGGTGGGTCCAGACCGAAACCGCTTCACCGGTCTCGGGTAAAGCATAATAGGTCGTCATCGATACATCGGCTTCATAGCCCACACCATTGCAGTCGACCAATATCTGCGGTGCTCTTTTAGCTGCCAGTATGCCTTTTAATCGACCGATCATCTGCGCCTGCTGCTCCGACGTTTGAGTAATTTGGGGTCTAGCCCGGTTTTTTGCTGGGTAGCATAAAATTGTGCATGACAAAGAGCAATTGCGAGTCCATCGCTCTCGTCTGCCTGCAACGGTTGGCGCAAACTAAGCAGGTGGCGCACCATGTGCTGAACCTGGTCTTTGCTTGCAGAACCGGTGCCGACGATGGCCTGTTTGATTTCCCGGGGTGCATACTCGCCGATCTCGAGACCCGCCATATGAGCTGCACAAATTGCCACCCCACGGGCCTGCCCAAGCTTTAACGCCGAATCTGCATTTCGATGCATAAATACCTGTTCAATACCCATTTGCTGCGGTTGATACTGTCGGATTAACTCATCGATACGCGCGTAGATAGAGCCGAGACGTTCGGCAAGACTATCGCCTTTAATTTTGAAAAAACCGCTATGCATATAGGTGATTCGGTCTGGCTGATTGTCTATCAATCCAAACCCGGTGCATCTCGACCCAGGATCTATGCCCAGAATAATCACTTTATACTAAATCTTATCACCGATGCTTTTTACATCAGTCATAAGCTTCCTCTGGAATTTCGGCATTGTAATAGACTTCCTGCACATCGTCGGAACTCTCCAGCATATCGACCAGCCGCAATACCTTGGCTGCATCTTCAAGTTCGAGCAGTGTATTAGCAGATGCGCGCATGGTTAAATCAGATTCCTCGGGTTCGAGCCCGGCTTCGGTCATCGACTGCTTGACCTTGACGTAGTCTTCGGCTGCGGTCAACACTTCGATACTACCATCCTCGTCGACGATGACATCCTCGGCGCCGGCATCGAGGGCGGCTTCCATAATAGTATCTTCATCGTGTTCGGGAGAATAAAGTAGCGCACCAACACTGGCAAACATGTAAGCGACCGATCCGGTTTGCCCCAGATTACCTCCTGATTTACTGAAGGCGTGACGCACTTCAGCCACGGTTCGGTTTCGATTGTCTGACAGGCATTCGACGATAAAGGCTATACCCGCCGGGCCATAACCCTCGTATCGGATTTCTTCGATATCGGAACCATCCAGTTCCCCGGCACCGCGCTTGATCGCCCTGTCGATGGGATCTTTTGGCACACTCTGGGACTTGGCCTTGTCAACCGCGGCACGCAGTGCGGGATTTGCATCGAGATCGGAGCCGCCAGCTTTGGCGGCAACAACAATTTCACGAATTAATCGGGTAAATAGCTTTCCGCGCCTGGCATCCTGTGCTTTTTTCCGGTGCTGAATATTTGCCCATTTACTATGACCCGCCACTACAACTTACCTCGTTAATAAATACGCGGGGTATCTTAGCATCTTAAGGAGAGGCAAGAAGCCGGATTTTTACCAGCCTGAAGGCAATTTCTTTTCAATCGTGATGTGCTTACCCTCGATTGAAATATAACCACCGGTTTTGAGTTCCTTGAGTATACGATGGACCATTTCACGCGTGGCACCCACTCGACTGGCGATATCCTGTTGAGTCAATTTTTCGGTAATCAGTTTATCACCGACCTCGTCTGCATGTTTGTACAACACCCGCACAACCCGATTATAAACATCTTCCAACGCGAGACTGCTTACTTCCTCGGTCAAATCCTGGATTCGAGTTATGAGCAGGTCGATAATTTTCATACTCACCGGAGGTTTAACCAACAGGGTATCCATAAAAACCTGACGCGATATAACACCAAAGGTCGAATCTTCCGTGGTAATAATACTGGCCTGGCGTGGAATTCCACCCAGCGGCGCCAGTTCGCCGAAGGATTCACATACGCCCATGGTGTTTATAATGATTTCCTTGCCCTTGTCATTGTGTAGAAAAACATCTACCTTACCTTTTATGATGACATAAATAGAATCGGTATCGTCTCCCTGACTGACAATCACCGTGTTTTTGGGAAATTGGCGTAACACGGTCTGTGAGGCAAGCATTTCGATATCCGCATCATCTAGTCCACTAAATAGAGCGGTTTTGGTGAGTGTTTCGGGTAAGGTCGCCATAAATTGTTAATTCCTTCACATTTATCTATATATTAACTAAATATTACGAAAAAATCTTTCCTCAATCACTAATGATTAGCGAATTGCCGGTCATCGACTCTGGTTTGGGTATACCCATAATCTGTAATAATGTTGGTGCTATTGCCGACAAATTACCACCTTTCACCAAAGTGCTGATATTTTTATCAATTACCATGCAGGGGACCGGATACAAGCTATGCTGGGTATGGGGCTCCCCTGTTTCCGGATTTACCATTTCATCACAATTGCCGTGATCGGCCGTCAACACCACCGCGTACCCCTGTTCAACCGCAACATCGAGTACCCGCCCTACTTCCCGATCTAACACTTCCACCGCTTTTATTACCGCGTCGCGTACCGCGGTATGGCCTACCATGTCTCCATTCGCAAAATTCACCACGAGAAATTCATACTGCTGCGATTTTAGTGCCTTGATCATCGCATCAGCAACTTCTTCAGCGCTCATTTCGGGACACAGATCGTAGGTCGCAACCCTGGGTGAACCGATTAAATTGCGATCCTCTCCCGGATAACATTGTTCTCGACCACCGTTAAAGAAAAAGGTGACATGTGGATATTTTTCGGTTTCGGCGCAATGAAACTGCCGGTATCCCGCTTCGCTGACGACACTGCCTAACGTTACCTCGGGGCGTATCGGCGCATAGGCAATGGGTGACTCCAGTTTTGCATCGTAATAAGTCATGCAGGTCACTGTTACTGGCTGATAGTCACTGCCCCGATCAAATTCGTCGAAGCCTGCCATCGCCATTGCAGCCGCCAATTGCCTGGTACGATCATTACGAAAATTAAAAAATATTAATTCATCGCCAGCCTGCAGCGAAGCAAAGCCTGGTAACAGGACTGGTTTAATAAATTCATCATAAACGCCGTTATCATAGCTCTGCTGAATTGCCTGGCTCGCAGATTGCGCGTTTGCACCGATGGATTTTACGATAGCGTCCCAGGCTAGCCTTGTCCGCTGCCACCGATTGTCCCGATCCATTGCGTAGTAGCGACCGCAGATGCTACCGATATGTCCACCGCATTCCTTTAACAGGGATTCCAGTTCAGGCAGGTAATCGAGTGCTGCCTGGGGTGCGGTATCCCTGCCGTCGGTGATCATATGAACCTGGGGGACAACAGCCTGCTGACCGCAGAGTCGGACCAGGGCCTTCAGGTGATCGATATGACTATGCACACCGCCATTCGATACCAGGCCTAGCAGGTGCAGGGGACGGTTTGCCGCTTTCGCTGCGAGGACAGCATTTAATAGTGCCGGATTTTCGAAAAAGCTTAGATTTTCAATGGCTTCATCGATACGCACGAGGTCCTGTTTGACGATAGTACCGCTACCTATGGTCATGTGGCCCACTTCTGAATTACCCATTTGCCCATCGGGTAAGCCGACACCAGAACCCGAGGCTTCAAGACTGGTCATCGGGTTTGATGAGAAATATCGATCGATATTGGGTGTATGCGCCTCCACTACCGCATTGTTTTCAGGATCTGGATTGAGGCCGAATCCATCTAGGATAATGAGTAACGCTGGATTTCCAGGCGGCTTGGGTTCTATCGGCATCGATAAATCTGCTGGTTCAGTTAGTCGGTTCGATTACAGTGTTTTTGAATCGCTGTCTTCCAAATCGTTTACACGATCAAGCTCGGCATCCATTTCTTCTTCGCTGAGCTGAGAATCGTCCGCATCATCACTATCGTCTTCTTCCGAAGCTGCTGCTTCTGCCTCGAGCTTGTCCTTGAAAATCATGCTTGAGGCGATAATGCCGGCTTCGAATAACACCCACATGGGAACTGCCAGCAACACCTGTGAAATAACATCGGGCGGGGTCAGAAACATACCAACAATAAATGCCGCGACTATGATGTAGGGGCGTTTTTCAGCCAGTTTGGCGGGAGTGGTAAAACCAATCGCAACCAGGATAATAGTCGCAATAGGCACCTCGAAAGCAAGCCCAAAACCAAAGAAGAGGGCCAGTACAAAATCAAGATAACGCCCAATGTCGGTCGATATGGCGACCATTTCGGGCCCGACCGAAGTAAAAAATCCAAACACCAGTGGAAACACGGCGTAATAAGCGAATGCCATACCGAGGTAGAACAGCAAGATACTCGATACCAGCAAGGGTCCGGCGATGCGTTTCTCGTTGTTATAAAGACCAGGCGCAACGAAAGACCAGAATTGATAAAGAATGACCGGCATCGACAGAAAAACCGACAACATCAGCACCAGTTTAAATGGTGTCAGGAAAGGTGATGCGACGTCTATCGCAATCATATTTGAGCCTTCAGGCAAGTGGCGCGTCAGCGGTTCCGCGAGATAGGAATAAATATCATTGGCCCAGTAGAACAGGCCAAGAAAAATCACCAGTATCGATATCACCATGCGCAATACCCGGTCGCGCAATTCGAACAGGTGTGACATTAGACTACCGCTCTTGCCTTCCTCGGTTGTGTCTTCTTCACTCATGGCAGGACATCAGCTCTGGTCAGCATCGGTCGGCGAACCGGGTGGAACGATCGAACTGGCCCAACTGGACCCGGTTTTAGATTTCGCAACAGTTTTCGGTTTGGCCCTGGTTTTTGTAGTTGTTTTTGTCTTCGGGGCCGCTTTAGCTTTGTTCGGGGCCGCCTTTGCTTTTGCTGAAACCTTTGCCTTCTTCGGGGCTGCCTTTGCCTTTGTAGAGGCTGGCGCGGCTTTTGATTTCTTTGGAGATGCCTTTTGTGCGAGCTTTGTTTTGGGAGAGGCCTTCTTCTTCGCGGTCGCCTTCTTTTTCGAACTCGCTTTAACAGATGCTTTGGGTGCTGGCCTGGTTTCCGCTATCGGCTCTGGATCCACACTCGTATCGAGATCAGGCATTGCGTCCTCGATTGATTTCTTAATCTCTGCAACACCGATATCTTCAGACAAATTTAGGTCCTTGCCGACATCTTTAACAACATCCTTGAGAGAGCTTAACTCCTCCTGTTGTTTTTTTAGCATTTCGCGAAGCTCATCCGCTTTCAATTCGCTTTCGACATCCGCACGCACATTCGTCATGAAGTTGCGTAGCCTGGAAAAATACTTTCCGGCGGTGCGCGCCACTCCCGGAAGCCGCTCG
>JBGUEB010000050.1:0-16339 GCA_041821565.1 Gammaproteobacteria bacterium
AACTCTGGCCAGCGGCTGGTTATTTCTTGCCAAACGCGCTGCCCTGCTCTGCGCATCAACTCGATTTCCGCGAGCCCGTCGGTTTTAACCGCAGCCCTGTCCATTTGATAAACCGTTTTTGTATCGTATAAAAACATAATCATTTTATACATCAGCCACTGCCGCAAGGAAAGTGTTAGCCGCAATATTGGGTCTGATATACTCGAAAGTATTATTTCCCAGGTATTCAAATGAGCAATCCATCGAGGGGCGCGCAGGCGCGATCAGATAAGGAGCTGCGTTCCCGGGTCAAGTTACTGGGTAAGTTAGTTGGCAATGTACTGCTCAAACACGAAGACCCGGCAGTATTTCACGCTGTAGAAGCGTTGCGAACCGGATTCATACAACTACGCAAACGTAATAGCGAACCAAAGCGCCAGGCACTGATTAAACTGATTGAAGGCCTGCAACCAGACATCATCAATCAGGTGATTCGAGCCTTCACGATTTATTTTAATCTCGTCAATATCGCCGAAGAGGATTTCCTGCACCGCCAGCGTCGAAGTTCGGTTCAAAAGCTTGGACATGCTAGCTGGATCGGCTCATTCCACCATACCATTCAGGGGTTCCAGCAAGCTGACATGAGTGTCGATGAGTTACAGCAACTTCTCGATAGCCTGTCCTATACGCCGGTGTTCACCGCGCATCCTACCGAATCGAAGCGGCGCACCGTGATGCAATTACAGCGCCATGTATTTACCATTATCGACCAGTTGACCGACCCGCGCCTGGGCCAGTTTGAACGCCACGATCTGGTAGAGGCTTTGCAATCACAAATAGAGGTACTCTGGCTGACCAACGAAATTCGTAGCAGCAAACCCAGTGTCACCGACGAAATTAAACTGGGCCTGCACTATTTCCAGCGCAGTCTGTTCGAGGCGGTCAAGCTTGATTACCGCCATCTGGAAAGAGCGATCATGCATAGTTACGGAGAAGATGACACCGGAAATCCGGTCGCCAGGGTACCCAGTTTTATTCATTTTGGTTCCTGGATTGGTGGCGATCGTGACGGTAACCCCTATGTCACAGCCGATGTCACAGGTATGGCTTTACGTATGCATGCCGAAGAAATACTAACCGAACACTTGCGCCTGATTTACAAACTCACCCAGGTGCTGACGATGTCGACCAAATGGTGCACGCCAGGTGAAAGTTTCATGCAAAAGCTGCGTAAAGACGAGACCATGGGCTTAAAGGTATTAGACGAACGACGCGATCAGTTCGAAGACGAGGTCTACCGACGCAAGCTCTACTACATGCATTACCGTCTCAAAAAGAATCTCGCGGTAATTCGAAACAGCACGCGCAACATGGAGACAGCAGACAGTGATCATGCCTACCGTGATGAAACAGAATTTCTCGATGACCTTTATTCGATACGGGATTCACTGATCAGCCACGGTGAATACTCTACCGCCAATGGTGACCTGAAAGATGTTATCCGCATCGCCGAGACATTTGGTTTCCACATGGTAGAACTCGATATCCGCCAGGAATCGACTCGTCATACGCAGGCTGTCAGTGAAATCATTGGAATCAGCGGTGCAGGTGATTATAACGCCATGAGTGACCAGCAACGCCTCGATTTTCTTGCCGGGTTAATCAATTCGAATCAAGGTCCGGGTTTTGACGCCGTACAACTATCCGATGACAGCCGCCAAACGCTGGAGGTATTTCAAACCATTTTTGCGATGCGTAAAGAGATTAGCGACCGCTGTATCGGTAGCTACGTGATTTCCATGACCCATACCGCGAGTCATATCATGGAAGTCTTGTACCTGGGCTATCTGGCTGGTCTTGCCGGTAAAAACGCGAACGGATTTTTCTGCGAACTCGAAGTCGCGCCATTGTTTGAAACCATTGATGATCTCAATGCCATCGATACCGTGCTCGATACCCTGTTGCAAAATTCAGTATACAGGCGTTTGCTGTCACTCAGCGGCGGCGTCCAGGAAGTGATGCTCGGTTACTCCGATTCATGCAAGGATGGCGGCATATTATCCGCGGCCTGGGGTCTCTACCAGGCGCAACAAAAGGTGATTCGAATTACCGGGCGCCATCAGGTTAAGTGCCGAATGTTCCATGGACGTGGTGGCACAATCACCCGCGGTGGCGGACCCACACACGATGCAATCATGTCACAACCACCACAAACAGTTCTGGGCCAGATCAAGTTTACCGAGCAAGGCGAAGTCTTATCACATAAATATGGAAACACCGAGACCGCGCACTACGAACTGGCGATGGGCATTACCGGCCTGATGAAGGCCAGTGCCGGTATCGCCGATGATGATAGTGCCAACTACGACGCCTTTCATCCCGTAATGCAGAAACTTTCGGATCACTCCGAATACTATTACCGGGAGTTAACCGACCACACTAAAGGTTTTTTCGAATACTTTTACGAAGCGACACCGGTTAGCGAAATTGGCCTGATGAATATAGGTTCAAGGCCTTCACACCGCCGCAAAGGGGACATGTCGAAGTCATCGGTGCGCGCGATACCCTGGGTATTTGGCTGGGGTCAGTCACGACACATGATGCCAGCCTGGTATGGTGTCGGTTACGCGATCGAACAATGGTTGCTGGAAAATCCACGCTCGCTGAAAAAGCTACGCGATATGAATAAACAATGGCCTTTCTTTACTGCAATGATTAGTAACATGCAAATGTCACTATTTAAGTCCGATATGCGCACCGCACTTGAATACAGCAAGCTTTGCCAGAACAAGTCTCTGGGTAAAACCATATTCGGGAAAATTCAGAAAGAAAACCACCGCAGCATCGAACAGGTACTAAAAATCGCCAATATCAAAAAATTACTATCCAACGATCCGGTACTCACCCTGTCGCTGACACGGCGTGACCCCTATCTCGACCCTATGGGTTACCTGCAAATAACCCTGTTGCAAAAATATCGTGACGAATCAGTACCGGAAAAGAAAAGAATGCAATGGCAAGCCGCGCTGCTGAGTTCGATCAACGCGATTGCTGCGGGTCTGCGAAATACCGGATAAGCCGTAAACCGGCATATCATCTGCTGATATTCGGCCTGATCCTGGCATCAGCTACACACAGACCTTCAATTCACCGTATTCATATTCGTAGAAATCCATGCGCCACAATTCGATAAGGAAAAATCCTGGATTAGAGCTATTATTACCTTTAAGATTAGGTTGCAAGTATGCGTCCAGACGGTAGTTTTTTAATTTTTCGATCAACCCAGGATTTTGCAGGTATGAATATCATGAGTAAATTATTAGCGGGCTTTCTAGTATTGTTTTTATCTTTTACGGCTATGGCCGAGCGTCCTGCGGCCCGTGTTAGCAATAAAAATGCCTATCTCGCGTTGGGCGTATCATCCGTCAGGCTCACCGAGAGTGCAGCTAGTGTTTCACCTTTCAATATTTATGGTCGACTTGGCTACGACTTTAATCGTTATATCGGCATCGGCTTTGAGGGCGGAGGAACTCTTCTGGAGGATGAATTTCAGGACATCGATTTTGGTATAACTACATTGTTCGGATATCTGAGGCTCGTTGCTCCTATTGGCGCTAAATCTAAAATTTACGCCATGGTCGGTCCGGCGAACGTGAAGCTGAAAGCCGCGGCTTTGGGAGGCTCTATTTCAGTGGATGATGATGATACCGCTTATGGTATAGGTTTCGAGAGGGATCTTGATGGTTATGGATTCACTATCGACTATATAAGTTACTATTCTAATCAAAGTGTCGATGTAGAGGGATTTAGTATTGGCCTGATTGGCTACTTTTAGACAGGGTCAGGCGAGCAGCGTATTTTCATCAGTTATGTGAATAAATAGTTTCCATTCCTCGTTCTGGCGTCCCTGGAATCATTTGAGACAATAACAAAGACATAAGCGCAATCGCGGTGCCCGTTAAAAACACCATCGATGGCGAAACAATCCATACGATGCCCAGTACCGCCGGTAGTATCACCGCCGCAATATGATTAATCGAAAACGAAACACCCGCAGTAGCCGCCATATCGGCCGGGTCAGCTATCTTTTTAAGATAACTCTTAAGCGCAATCGCCATCGCAAAAAAGATATGATCAAATATATAAAGCAGGCAGGCAAAAGCGGCAGATTCGACGAAGGCATAACCGCTAAAAATAATCACCAGGCCGATATACTCAAGCGTGAGCGTCCGCTTTTCACCCCAGTGGTTCACCAGCCGGCCGATACGCGGTGCCAGGTAAATCGTCAATATGCCATTGACCAGAAACAACATTGTCATTTCACCTACGTTGAAATGAAATTTCTCGACCATCAGGAAACCCGCAAAGACCACGAATATCTGGCGGCGTGCGCCTGACAAAAAGGTAAGCAGGTAATAAAGCCAGTAACGTTTTCGGATCACCATCTTCTTGTGCTGCTCGGCTTCGCCCTTGAAGTGGGGAAACTTGATTACCATGAAAATAGCTATCGCTACCGTTGCCCCACCGCCGAGCAGGTAAATCAGACGGTATCCAAGATCGAGCATATCAACCAGTAAATAAAGTACGCCAAAAGCAAACAATCCAGTAAAGGCACCAACAGCAATCTGTCGGCCCATAACCACCGGCAAATGATATTTATCGATTAATTGCAGGGTTAAAGATTGTTGTATGGTCTCGGCATAGTGATATCCCATCGACATCAACACCGTAGTGAAATACAGACCCATCACCGTGGGTAGAAAACCGGTTATCGCGGTGCCGATGCCAAGCGCGATCAGGGCCAGGAAAGCGATGGTCTGTTCGCGCATTATTAACAACAGGAATATGACACCAAAGGCAATGAAACCGGGGACTTCTCGCAAACTTTGCAGGATTCCGATTTCGACACCGGTAAAGTTAACCTGCTCGATAGCAAAATTATTAATCAGCGCCTGCCAGGTTGCGAAAGATAACGGTACGGCCGCCGAAAACAGGTAAAGAAAAATTTCCGGACGCTGAAAATGATGTTTGAACATGCTGTCCTGCTCAGGGTTTACTACTTGAGAGTACCGCGATGAAAGGTAAAATCTCCAGGCGGAAAGTGTTTGTAGTTAGCGCGAAAGATTATCACAAATATTGTTTTGCTACTGCCTCAGGTTTGAGAGAATTACCATATGGATACATTTTTCTTCGGTTTCTCACTTGGTTTTTCACTGATTTTGGCGATTGGTGCGCAAAATGCTTTTGTATTGAAGCAGGGTTTGAAAGGCGAACATGTATTCTGGGTTTGCCTGATTTGTGCATTGTCGGATGCAATACTAATACTGATTGGAATTAGCGGTTTTCACCTGCTGGTTTCTAAATTGCCCTGGCTTATCAACACTGCCCGATATGGTGGTGCCCTGTTCCTGTTAGTTTACGGTTTTTTGAGTTTTCGTTCGGCCTGGCAATCCAGGCATACATTAGTACCTGCCGAAATTAAATCGACCAGCCTCGGCAGGTCGATACTCACCGGTCTGGCCTTCACCTGGCTCAACCCGCATGTCTATCTCGACACGATTGTACTGCTCGGTTCGGTATCTACCCAGTTCCCTGGACAGACTCACTTGTTCGCAACAGGCGCAACCAGTGCTTCCTTCGTTTTCTTTTTTTCACTCGGTTATGGTGCGAGTTTATTGCGACCTGTTTTTGCCCGGCCTCGATCCTGGCAAGTCCTGGAAATCTTGATTGGTATCATAATGTGGGCGATTGCGGCAAAACTTGTATTAATGCAATAGCCGATATACATTTCCTGCCTTCGTTAAAACGAGAAAAGCCATGGGATTAGAAAACAAAGTAGCTATTGTTACCGGCGCCAGTAACGGTATAGGCCTCGCCATTTGCGAACGATACCTGGCCGAAGGCGTGAAACTGGTAATGGCCGATATCGATGCGGAGAAGGGCCTGGTAGAAGCCGAGCGACTTTCTAGTGAGGGCGATGTTATCTTTATACAGAGCGATGTTGGTGACAAATCGAGTGTCGATTTATTATTTTCAAAAGCTGTAGATCGTTTTGGTCGGGTCGATATCGCTGTCGCTAACGCGGGTATTCTACGAACCGGTGCATTTATCGATGTGCGCGAAGAAGATTTCGATGCGGTGATCCGCGTCAACCTCAAAGGTGTTTTTCTCACCGGGCAGGCCGCGGCTAGGCAAATGTCTGCGCAAGACCCACAGGGTGGAACAATCATTAATATGTCTTCCACCAACCAGGTTCTGGCGATACCTCAAATCGCATCCTATGTCGTCTCCAAGGGAGGCGTCGGTCAATTGACCAAAGTGATGGCAATTAGCCTTGTCGAGCAAAATATCAGGGTGAATGGAATCGGTCCTGGCTCGGTCGCTACTGAAATGTTCGAAAATAATATTGCTACGGATGAATCCGCGCTCGCAGCGGTAATGTCACGCACACCGATGAAGCGTCCTGCGGACACGAGTGAGATTGCATCGATAGCAGTTTTTCTGGCTTCTGATGATTCATCATATATTACCGGACAGACTATTTTTGCCGATGGGGGCAGGTTGCCCCTGGCTTATACCTGTTAGGATGGTTGCTTTCTTCTGATTCAGATTTTCAAGTATCCACTACGAGAGTTTCGCCTGCCTGGACTGGCTATACAGGTTTTCGCGCATTGACTCTGAAAACGCCTACGAAGTAATGAAAGTCCTGGTGTGTGAAAAAAATGATGAAAGTGATAACGAGAAGAAACCTCAGGATATCATCTGATAATAAACATTCTGCGGATGCTCGGCCTCAATAAAAAAATACCAGCGTTCAGCCATTAAACCCGAAAATTGAATAAAAAAGGCCATTACACAAAGCCCGAAAGAATTCTCGTTACTGGCGAACAACAAGGCAATCGGTACAACAAAAGCTGCCAGCAAAAAGTAGCGTCGCGCCAGTTTCACAAGCGTTGGACCATAGCCATGAATAAACGCGCGCGTGTTAAAACTTCCACCCATTGCACCCTGCGCCATCTGCCGAATAGTGGGATGGTGAATTCCGATTGCGGACTGTAGTGTGGACGGACTACGCAGGTTTTTATTGCGTATAAGTGATACCAGACGTGATACCAAAGCCGCCAACGCAAGCAATATTCCCCATCCGGCAAAATATTCAAACAAATGAGGATCCATTCGCACTGAAATTGCAGTCGCAAGGGTAAACCCCGAAGCTGTTCCCATCAGAAAAAAATTGATCACGGTCAACGGGCTATACCATTGACGTAAAAATTTCAGGCAGCCGTATATCATTGCAGTACAGAGATATAGAACCAGCACTGCTAACATGCCGGGGAATCCGATAAAGGTAGCCAATGTTACCGGGTTACCATCGGCCAGGGAAAACACTATATGGTTATTGTCGATATACTTGAGGAGCGTATAGATCAGGACCAGGGCCATTGACATTGGCAGGACGATGACTTCACGTGATAACCAGGAGGTTCGCCACATGGCCGCGGCTCGCCAGGCGCGTTCCGGATGCCCAAGGTGAAAAAAGGATGCTATCAGGCCTGCAACCAGTAACAGCAAACTGAGACTACCTGCCGTCGCGGCGCCATTTAACGGCAAATTGGGTATCACGGATAACAGCGTCAGCAACTCGGCACCGTAATAAGCGAGGAACAAACCCTGCCCGGCACCAATCAGGGTAGTCAGTAATATCACCGAAATCGCAGGTTTCATAATCTACCAGGAAGTTGAATCATCAAGCGTGGTACGGCTAGTGGGCGAACGATGCTGCCTGTCCTCTTTCTTCAACGGATTATCAACGCGTATCAGGTCTTCCTCGTGTATTGTTATTTTTGTCTTGCGCCTGGGCAGGTAATGATTAGCCGGGTCGGTTCCCCACTCGGGCATTAACTGATAACCGTTAGACTCATTGATCGCCAGCGAGGCTTCCGAAGCCGGGTCGTGAATATCCCCGAATATACGCGCACTCGTCGGACAGGCCAGTACACAGACAGGTTTACGCCGATCCTCAGGCAATGACTCATCGTAAATTCGATCGACACAAAGCGTACACTTCTTCATTACTTTTTGCTGTTCGTCGATTTCACGCGCGCCATAGGGGCAGGCCCATGAGCAGTATTCACAGCCGATACACTTGTCATAATCTACCAGCACGATACCGTCTTCCGGCCGTTTATAGCTGGCCCCGGTCGGACACACCGGTACACAGGGCGGGTCTTCACAATGCAGGCAGGACTTTGGGAAATGTAAGGTCTGGGTATTTGGAAATTCGCCAACTTCAAAGCTTTGCACGCGGTTGAAAAAGGTACCTGTTGGGTCTGCGTCGTAGGGGTTTTTATCGACCAGTGGGCCGGCTTCACCGGAGGTATTCCATTCCTTGCAACTGGTCACACAGGCATGGCAGCCGACGCAAGTGTTGAGATCGATAACAAGTGCCAGTTGAGTCATTTTATTAACTCTTGCCCCCTGCCAGTCCCTTAACGAAAGCCTGCCACTTACCACGTGGTGGCTCCATGCCCGGCACGCGTTTCATCGGTTCAACCTGTGGCCAGGTTTGTTCTGGCTCGCTGGCGTCGGTCCTGTAGACACGAACGCGCAAGTCGTACCAGGCCGCCTGCCCGGTTACCGGATCAGAATTAGAGTAGCGATACTCGCCATGGCCGGAGGGGATTTCTTCACTGATCAAATGATTGAGCAGAAAACCTTTCTGTGATTCGTTCGCCCTGTCACTGAGCGACCAGCTACCCGGGGCCTTACCAATCGCATTCCAGGTCCACACCGTACCGGGTTCAACCGCTTCGCTGAACCGGCACATGCAACGCACGCGCCCATGTTCGGATTCGACCCAGATCCAGTCACCATCCTTGAAGCCATTGTTGGCTCCGACCTTTGGACTCATAAACAGGTAGTTATGCGCATGTATTTGACGCAACCAGGCATTTTGCGAATCCCAGGAGTGATACATCGCCATCGGTCGCTGCGTAATTGCATTCAACGGGTATTTTTCCCTGTCGATAGCCTGTGTTTCCAGTGGTTCGGAATAAAACGGTAGCGGATCAAAATGCAGGCGCACGCGTTCGCGTAAATGCGCGGGGGGTTGGCGCCCTGCCCGCTTGCCCTCGGCGGCGAGTCGAAACTTCTGTAACACCTCGGAATAGATATGCACGTTCACCGGGTCGGTATAACGGATCAGACCGTGATCCTGCGCCCAGTGCAAATAACCCCGGTTCCAGTTGCGCATGTATTGGTAAGAACGCGGCAACTCGTGTTGGTAAACACAGTCATTCTTCGCATACATTTCCCATTGATTCGGGTTGGGTTCGCCGCGCATGAATTTTTCGCCACCCTTACCGCGCCAACCGGCCAGAAACCCAATACCGGATCCGGGTTCGGTTTCGTAGTTGATTACCAGGTCTTTGTAATCCTTGAACTTGCGACTACCGTCGAGGTTCATGAAACGAGGCAGCTTTAGTCGGGTCGCGAGTTCAACGATGACATCCTGGAATGGACGACATTCGCCCTTAGGTGGTACTACTGGAACACGCACCGAGTCTGCCGGCCCTTCGAATTCTGATATCGGCCGATCCAGCATCGACATAACATCATAGCGTTCCAGGTAGGTCGTATCGGGCAATACGATGTCGGCAAAGGCGATGGTTTCCGAATGGAAGGCATCGCAGACGATTAGAAACGGTATCTTGTATTCGCCATCCTCGTTTTTATCGACCAGCATCTCGCGCACACGCTGGGTGTTCATCGACGAATTCCAGGCCATATTAGCCATAAACAGCATCAGCGTATCGATTGGATAAGGGTCACCACGCCAGGCATTAGTAATCGCATTATGCATGAGTCCGTGCACCGATAACGGGTATTCCCAGGAAAAGCCTTTATCAAGGCGTACCGGGCTACCGTCCTCGTCAATAAATAAATCCTCTGGTTCAGCCGGAAATCCGAGCGGCATGCCTTCGAGCGGTGCGCCCGGTTGCACCGCATCGGGTGATTTGGGGGGTTTGGCACAGGGCGGAATTGGACGTGGGAAAGGCGCCTTGTGCCGGAATCCACCCGGTCGATCGATAGTACCCAGCAAGGACATTAATATACCCAGGGCACGAATGCTGTGGAACCCATTGGAATGCGCCGCGAGTCCGCGCATGGCGTGGAATGATACCGGGTTGCCGGTCATCGATTCATGTTCATTACCCCAGGCGTCAGTCCAGGGTATCGGTAGTTCGATTTTTTCATCACGCGCGGTAATACCCATTTCATGTGCCAGTCGTCTTATCGTCGCGGCCGCTATACCGGTAATACCTGCGGCCCATTCCGGTGTGTATTGCTGGACTCTTTCTTTCAGTAGTTGGAATGAAGGCTTTACCGGGGTGCCATCCTCCAGTTCAAATTCACCCATCAGACGAGGGTCTGCACCTTCGCTATGCGAGCGCACGGCGTTATCGGCATTTCGATCCCACCACATTTTATTTTCTGGTTCGACGCAGGTTTTCTCTATCGCCTCGATTGACCGTAAAAATAGACCAAAACTCTCACTGTCCGGGTCGACATTGACGAGGTCGGGTGAATTGCTGTATTTCAGTAAAAAATCACGGTCGTACAGCCCGAGCTTGATAATTTCGTGGATGATTGCCAGTAACAGCGCGCCGTCGGTACCCGGTTTGATCGGAACCCATTCATCGGCAATCGCGGCGTAGCCTGAACGCACCGGGTTAACCGCGATAAACTTGCCTCCATTGCGCTTGAACTGCGCAAGCGCGATTTTCATCGGATTGGAATGATGGTCTTCGGCGGTGCCGAGCATGATAAAAAGGCGCGAACGCTCAAGATCGGGGCCGCCGAACTCCCAGAACGAACCACCAATGGTGTAAATCAGTCCCGCCGCCATATTCACCGAACAAAAACCACCGTGGGCTGCATAATTCGGAGTACCGAATTGCTTTGCAAATAGACCGGTCAAAGCCTGCATCTGGTCGCGTCCGGTATAAAACGCAAACCGCTTTGGATCAGTTTCACGAATATGATGAAGCCGCTCGGATATCGTGGTAAACGCCTCTTCCCAGGAAATTTCTTCGAACTCCGACGCGCCACGCTCGCATCCTGGTTTACGCCGCAAGGGTTTCGTCAGGCGTGCGGGTGAATACTGCTTCATGATGCCGGAAGCACCTTTGGCGCAAATCACACCTTTATTAATCGGATGTCGCGGATTTCCCTCGATATAACAAACCTCTCCATTCTCGACCGTTACATTGATGCCACAACGGCAGGCGCACATGTAACAGGTTGTAGATTTGATTTCGCTTTTCAATGCTGAAGTCTCTGTTATCGATTGCGGTCTTATGCCACTAGAGAAGTAATTGCTAGTGTGGGCCGGCTTCTGGCGATAATCAAAACAAATTAATTGATTGGGGAAGTAAATTTACTAATAGTTAATAAATTAAATTTATAGATAAGCGCTAATCATATAATTATTTTATATGATATCGAACCCCCACCTGGTAGACATCAACAGCGCAATAGAGCGCTGGGTTTGCGTTTTGCTTTTGTGTAGACTTCCCTTCAAACCTCACCGGTTAATATAACAAATAAACTTTGGCTAGCATGCTCTATCCTGGAACCTCGATTTATGATTCGAGTTGAAAACCTGTGCAAACACTTTGGCGGATTAAAAGCCGTCGACAATGTGTCGATCAATATCGCCAAAGGCTCGATTACCGGCCTGATTGGTCCCAATGGCGCTGGCAAAACCACATTATTCAATACCATTGCCGGACTCTACACGCCAACCGCGGGACGAGTATTTCTCGATGCTGAAGAAATTACCGGACTCAAACCACATCAGTTATTCAAAAAAGGCCTGTTGCGAACTTTCCAGATCGCTCATGAATTCTCACGTCTGAGTGTTACCGAAAACCTGATGATGGTGCCGGGCGATCAATCTGGTGAAAACCTGATAAATGCCTGGTTTCGACGCGCCGAGGTGGAAAAAGAAGAACATGCAATACACGAGAAGGCAATGGCAGTAATCGATTTTCTAAACCTCAACCACATAGCCGACGAACTCGCCGGTAACTTGTCGGGAGGCCAGAAAAAGCTGATGGAACTGGGTCGCACCATGATGGTCGATGCCAAGATCGTTTTTCTTGACGAGGTCGGCGCTGGTGTGAATCGGACCCTGCTAAGAGAAATAGGTGACGCTATCATCAAACTCAATGAAGACAAGGGTTATACCTTTTGCATGATTGAGCACGACATGGAATTTATCGGACGTATGTGTGACCCGGTTATTTGTATGGCCGAAGGCGCGGTTCTGGCTGAGGGCAGCGCCGCAGAAGTACAAAACAATGAGGACGTCATCGAGGCCTATCTGGGTCGTGGCTTAAAGAACAGGGACCTGGCGGCGAGAGCGAAGGAACAGGCATGAGCTTTTTTGTCGGTGAATTAATGACAGGTGGCTATGGTGGCGCCGACATTCTCAAAGGCTGTACGGTTGACGTCGACAAAGGTGAAATCGCAGTCATAGTCGGCCCTAACGGGGCTGGCAAATCAACGGCCATGAAGGCGATGCTCGGAATGCTCGAACTCAAGGATGGATCGGTTCGTTTCAGGGGTAAGGATATAACCCAAATGTCTCCGCAGGACCGTATTGCCGAAGGCATCGCTTTTGTCCCCCAGACTAACAATGTATTCGTCAATATGACCGTACTCGAAAACCTCGAGATGGGTGCTTTCCTGCGCGATGATGATATCAGTGAAACGCTTGAGCAGGTGTTTGAATTATTCCCGATACTGGCGCAAAAACAGGGGCAACTCGCCGGAGAACTCTCCGGGGGCCAGCGCCAGCAAGTTGCCGTTGGTCGGGCATTGATGTCGAAACCATCGGTATTGATGCTGGACGAACCCACGGCCGGGGTATCTCCGATCGTCATGGATGAACTATTCGACCGAATACTCGAAATCCGACAAACCGGTGTTGCGATCCTGATGGTCGAACAAAATGCGCGCCAGGCACTGAGTATCGCCGACAAGGGCTTCGTTCTTGTCATCGGCGAAAATCGTTATACCGATACCGGACAGGCATTGCTTGCAGACCCCGAAGTACGACGTTCATTTTTAGGGGGCTAATCGATGGATGCGATTACCGACATAATCAATGCCATCGTTTTACTGTTGAACTTTATCGTCGTTCCCGGGCTATCTTATGGCTCGCAACTGGCGCTGGGTGCACTCGGTATCACACTCGTGTTTGGGATACTCCGATTTGCCAATTTCGCCCATGGTGACACCATGGCATTTGGGACCATGGTCACAATCCTGGCGACCTGGTGGTTACAGTCGCAGGGCATTAATTTAGGACCATTACCAACCGCATTGCTAGCCTTGCCTGTCGGCATTATCTTCACTATCGCACTCATGGTATTCACCGATAAGGTCGTTTATCAACATTACCGCCGCCATAAGGCGCCGCCGGTTACCCTGATGATTGCATCGATGGGCGTGATGTTCATGACCAACGGCATCGTTCGCTTCATCATCGGCCCGAATGATCAGCGTTTCCTTGATGGAGAAAGATTTATCATACGTGCCCGGGATTTCAAGGCCATGACCGGTCTCAGCGAGGGCCTCACGATCAAGGTCTCGCAGGGACTGACTATTTTTATAGCGATCGTACTGGTCACTGCACTCTTCTGGTTTTTGCAGAAAACCCGAACCGGCAAGGCGATGCGGGCTTATTCGGATAATGAAGACCTGGCCCTGCTGTCAGGGGTTAATCCAGACCGGGTGGTGCTTGTTACCTGGGTCCTCGCCGCTATCCTGGCGACTATTGCCGGCACTTTATATGGTCTGGACAAGAGCTTTAAACCTTTTACCTACCTGCAATTGCTATTGCCCATGTTCGCCGCGGCTATTGTTGGTGGAATTGGCAACCCGGTGGGCGCAATTCTGGGAGGCTATGTTATCGCTTTTTCCGAGGTCATAGTGACCTACGCCTACAGAAAAGTTTTCATCTACCTGTTGCCGACGAGCCTGGAATCCGAAGGGCTCAAGCAGTTGCTATCGACTGACTATAAGTTTGCGGTGTCGTTCATCATCCTGGTGCTGGTGTTACTGGTTAAGCCGACCGGTATATTGAAAGGTAAAGTGATATGAAAAACGAACAAAAGACCTGGCTGGCTTTTGGCATCGTCGGGATACTGCTGCTGATGATTGGCTTTGCTCAATCCTGGTCGGTCGCGCTGGGCATACTAAACCTCTGCCTGATATCGGCAATCATGGCTTTGGGCGTTAATATGCAATGGGGATACGCCGGTCTCCTCAATGTCGGCATCATGGGCTTTGCCGCGCTTGGAGGCGTGGCCACGGTACTGGTATCGCAGGCGCCGGTCACCGCGGCCTGGCAGGCTGGCTGGGGTAAACTGCTGTTGGCGGCATTGTTTTTCGCGACCACGGTAAGCCTGGCGATTTTCTGTTATCGTAAGATGGATGCAGGGAGGCACCGAACCTGGGCAATCACTAGCACGCTTGTTATGGGCCTGTTTGCCACGCGTTACTTCCTCGACCCGGCGGTTGCTTCGATCGAAGCAGTTGAATCTGCAAAAACCGGTTATCTCGGCGGTATGGGACTGCCGATTATTTTTTCCTGGATCTTTGGTGGTTTTGTTGCCGGGGGAATCGCCTGGTTGATTGGCAAGGTAGCGCTCGGTTTACGTGCCGATTATCTGGCCATTGCAACACTGGGTATTTCCGAAATTATTATCGCCGTTCTGAAAAATGAAGACTGGCTCACGCGCGGTGTTAAAAATGTCAGCGGCCTGCCCCGCCCGGTGCCCTATGAAATCGATTTGCAAAACAGCGACTGGTTTTTAAGCATGGTCAACTGGTGGCATAGCGGCTCACTGTCTTTGCTTTCCGATCTGGACCAGCAGGCTGCGCTCAAACAACATGCCATCGAAGCATCCAGCATCTTCGTAAAGCTTTGCTACGCCGGACTTTTCGCCGCTGTACTGGTGATCATATTGATGTTGAGTGTGAAGGCGCTTAACTCGCCCTGGGGCCGCATGATGCGGGCAATTCGTGACAATGAAATTGCAGCAGGCGCGATGGGTAAGGACGTTACGCGCAGGCATTTGCAAATTTTCATAATCGGCTCGGCTGTAGTCGGTATTGCCGGCGCCATGTTGACGACTCTGGATGGCCAGTTCACCCCCACCGCCTATCAACCACTGCGCTTTACCTTTCTGATCTGGGTGATGGTCATAGTTGGCGGTTCGGGCAATAACATGGGATCGGTACTGGGTGGGTTCCTGATCTGGCTGGTGTGGATAGAGGCTGAACCTATTGGCGTCTGGCTGATGGAAGTTGGTACTTCAGGGATGGATGACAGTAACGCGCTGAGAATTCATTTAATCGACAATGCCCAGCATATGCGCCTGTTTTTTATGGGCCTGGTTATGCTACTGGTACTGCGCTTTAGCCCCGGCGGGATATTGCCGGAAGTCGTCAGAAAAAGGAGTTGAATTCCAGGATTGCCCCTCACCCCAAAGGGGAGTACCCGAGGGCATAAAAGGGTTAGGGCGGTGCGACGCCTCGCGAGGGGCAGGCTTAGTGAACCTTAATCGTATTCCACTTACCACCGCCGACTTCCAGTTCCTTGTAAGAACCGAACACTTCACCGACATCGGTAAATTCAACGTTGGTCGCACCCTGGTAGTTGACTTCTCCGCCAGCTGCGAGGATCTTCAATGCCTTGGCCAGCTCACCAGGGCCAATTTCCTTACCCGGTGCATTGGCGACAGACATCATTTTTGCCTGGATAGCAGAACGATCGGCTGAACCCGCGGCCTGCATGGCAAGAACGATCAGGGCCGCCGCATCGTAAGATTCCGGCGCAAAAGGTCCGTCACCGGCAACACCATTGGCCTTCGCATAAGCCATGAAGGCATCGGAGCCAGACGATCCGCCGGGCAGCGTGGCAATAGAGCCATCGAGATCAGAACCTAAAGCTGCGAGTATCGATTCGCCAACCATCCCGTCCGCCATGATGAAATCACTGAACGCGTCTGAATCGACCGAAGCCTGGATGATACCTTTACCGCCCTGGTCGATATAACCGAATACCGCCAGATGTTTTGAACCCGAAGCCGATAGAGCACCTACTTCAGCGGAATAATCTGCCTTGCCATCTTCGTGTGCGGCGCTGATGGAAATTTTTCCGCCCTGTGATTTGAACGCATTGCTAAAAGACTCAGCCAGGCCTTTGCCATAGTCATCGTGCCAGCCAGCTGGAACAGGCATTTTATTATATAGCTGCTCCCTCTTTGCTTCGAGCAGCTGCCTG
>JBGUEB010000051.1:0-16255 GCA_041821565.1 Gammaproteobacteria bacterium
CTGCTGTCTTCTTTGAGAAAGCGGATCTGGTTGTCTATTGGGTAATTATCATCCGTTAAATGCCTGAAGGATCCATCACTGGAATTGAAAATGCTGATTCCTCCGTTCGTTCCTATCCAGAATTTTCCAGCCCTGTCGACTCTCACCCGGAGCCCGTACACAACCCCTGAAGCTTTGCCAAAGACCTTCTACATTGACGAAAGTACCCGAGGTTTCGGTGAAGCTGGCTAACGGCAATATCAGGTCAGCGTTATCTTCAATGAATTCATTGCTGTGGCTATTGATCGCAATATTAAACTCGTTGTTTTGCGCCAGCTGTCGTACTAGTGAGCTATTGCTGATGTCGAGGCCCGGGTTAATACCGAAACCTAGAAAGACGCCATGTTTTGACTCCATCATCGCGCGTGCATGTTGCCCACCGGCCGAAGCTTCGCCACCGGCAGTCTGCCGGTGTGGCAGGCTACCCGCAAGACAGGCTCCAGCGCTGTTGGCCATTGGCGACAAATAACCTAGGCTCGAGTCACTCATGCCGGCAATAGCTTCACACAATTCCTGGATCAGCGACAGGTAGGGACTTGTCAGTGACTGAATACCAACGAATACAGCGCTACTGTTTCCATCGAGCAATGACTTCGCAATTGAGTCGTGTTCATCCCCTGGTTTGACAGCTCCGAGTAATCCGAGTAAATGACTGCCTGGCTCACTGCCAGTTGCTTTAGACAGCGCCAGAACCACCCCGGCCAAATCATCCAGGAGATGTTCAGCCGAGCCTTTTAGTTCTTCGTGCAAATCGAAGTTGTACTGTCCAGCAATGTGGCATATCGATGAAACACTGGCATTATTATTTATCCGTGCCTTGCGAATTCGATGCGATAGTATGGGTTGTTCCTGCTGTAGATTACCGGCAACTATCAGACAGGCGTCTAATGATTCAACCGATTCCAGCGACCTGCCAAGCCAGGGCATAACCGCGGTTTTATCCTGAGAAGAAAAATCAATCTGGGTCAGACGATGATCGATGTTGTTGGAACCGAGTCCCCTCAGCAGTTTTTGCGCCAGATAATGTTCTTCCAGGGTTGCCTGTGGGCTAATCAGGGCAGCGACCGAACTTGCATCCCGGTTTGCCGCCTCCGATAATTTTTCCACAGCTACACTTATCGCGGTTTCCCAGTCGACGGTTTTAAGCTTACCATTCTCACGTATCATCGGCGCGGTTAGCCGATTTTGATTTTTCAAAGCGGTATAACTAAATCTATCCCGGTCGGATATCCAGGTCTCGTTAATCGATTCGTTTTCGCGAGGCACCACACGGATTACATCATTACCCCGAGTATGCACGAAAATATTCGAACCGATACAGTCATGCGCAGCGACACCCGGATGTTGAGTCAATTCCCAGGGACGGGCCGTGTAACGTGAGGGTTTTGCGGTAAGCGCACCTACCGGGCAAATATCAATTACATTTCCCGACAGTTCAGAAGAAACCGCCTTCTCAATAAAGGTTCCGATTTCGACGTGTTCACCCCGACCGGTAGCTCCCAGTTCGGGTAAACCAGCTATTTCGTCGCCAAAACGTACGCAACGGGTACAAAGTATGCAGCGCGTAAAATCAGTCGCGATCAGGGGCCCTATGTTTTTGTCCATGACCACGCGCTTTTGCTCGGTATATTGCGAGATACCCTCGCCAAATCCCATCGCCACGTCCTGCAACTCGCACTCACCGCCCTGGTCACAAATTGGACAATCGAGGGGGTGATTGATAAGGAGGAATTCCATCGTCGATTTTTGTGCGGCGATTGCCGAGGCCGAACGTGTTTGCACCACCATGCCGTCAGTTACCTGGGTCGCGCAGGCGGGCATCGGCTTCGGCGCCCGTTCAATTTCGACCAGGCACATACGGCAATTTGCCGCGACTGAAAGTTTCTTGTGATAGCAAAAACGCGGAATCACAATATCGTTATCGTCGGCGACATCTATCAACAACCGGCCAGCCTCTGACTCGATCTCCTGTCCATTGATAGTTACTGTAATGCTGTCGCTCATTGCTGCTTTATCTCTCGGTCATGCTAGGCGGCGTTATCGACGATCGAACGCTTGTGCTCGACGTAATATTCAAACTCATGGCGAAAATGCTTGATAAAACTCCACACCGGCATCGCTGCCGCATCCCCCAGGGCACAAATGGTACGCCCTTCGATATTATGCGATACCTGTTCCAGTCGCGTGATATCTTCGGGTCTACCCTTGCCGTCGACAATGCGGCACAACATACGGTATAGCCAGCCGGTACCCTCGCGACAGGGCGTACACTGTCCACAGGATTCGGAATAGTAAAAACGCGATATACGACGCAATGCCAATACCATGTCGGTAGTCTCGTCCATGACAATAACAGCACCCGATCCGAGCATGGATCCCGCTTTCGCAATCGAATCGTAGTCCATCGTGCAATCCATCATTACATCACCCGGCAATACCGGTACGGACGATCCACCGGGTATCACAGCCTTGAGTTTACGACCGTCTTTGACGCCACCGGCAAGCTTTAACAGGTCTTTAAAAGACATACCCATATTGACTTCAAAATTACCCGGATTATTGACATGTCCAGACACCGAAAATAGTTTGACGCCGCCATTGTTAGGTATACCAAAATCTGAAAACCACTGCGCTCCGTTGCGCATGATAGCCGGCACTGACGACAGCGACTCGGTATTGTTTATCGTTGTTGGTTTGCCATACAAACCATAATTCGCCGGGAAAGGTGGCTTGTAGCGAGGCTGTCCTTTCTTTCCTTCCAGTGACTCGAGTAACGCGGTCTCTTCACCACAGATGTAGGCACCCGCTCCGAGCGCAGCATAAAGATCAAAATCAACACCGCTACCTAAAATATTTTTTCCCAGGTAACCCGCTTCGTAGGCTTCTTTGACGGCAGCTTCGAAACGAATCGCGGGTTCATCCATAAATTCTCCGCGCATGTAGTTATAACCAACAGTGGCACCGATCGCATAGCCGCCGATCACCATGCCCTCAACCAGCGCGTGCGGGTTGAATCGCAGAATATCGCGATCTTTGCAGGTACCCGGTTCAGACTCGTCCGAATTACATACCAGGTACTTTTGACCTGGCGCATTACGCGGCATGAAACTCCATTTCAAACCGGTTGGAAACCCGGCACCGCCTCTGCCGCGTAAGCCTGAAGCCTTGACTTGCTCGATAACATCTTCGCGAGATATATTCTCGCCAAGAATTTTTTTCAATGCCTGGTAACCACCCGTTTTCAAATAGCTTTCCATTGACCAGGACTGGTCGTACTGCAAGCTTGCAAAACACACTTCGTTAGCCATGCCTACTCCAGTCCATCCAGTATTTCATCGACTTTTTCCGCTGTCAGGTTTTCATAATACTTGTGGTTGACCTGCATCATTGGCCCACCGAATCAGGCGGCGAGACATTCCTCTTCGCGTTTAAGATAAATACGGCCATCCTCGGTGCTTTCGCCAATCTTGATACCCAGCTTTTTCTCTACGTGTTCTACGATGCTGTCCGAGCCCATTAGCATGCAACTGATATTGGTACAAATTGCAACATTGTTACGCGCCACGGGCCTGGTCTCGTACATCGAATAAAAAGAGGCGACTTCATATACATGAATCGCCGCCATTTCCAGATATTCGGCAACAGCATCCATCAAATCTGTAGTCAGGTAACCCTGATTCTGATGTTGCGCGGCGTTGAGCGCCGACAACACCGCGGAGCGTTTCCTGTCCGCTGGAAATTTGGCAAGCCAATGGTCGATTTCCAAGCGGGTATGATCCGACAGTAAATCTATTTTTGATTTAGTCTCGATAGCCATTATCTGTCAATCTCGCCGAATACGATATCCTGCGTACCAATAATCGCAACAACGTCCGCTAGCATATGGCCGCATACCATTTCGTTCATGGCCGATAAATGTGCGAATCCAGGGGCACGTACCTTAAGTCGATAGGGTTTATTGGCGCCATCGGAAATCAGGTAAACGCCGAATTCGCCTTTCGGGTGTTCGATGCTGGTATATACCTCACCCTCGGGCAGGGTATATCCCTCGGTGAATAATTTGAAATGATGAATCAGGCCTTCCATATCAGCCTTGGCCACTTCCCGACGCGGTGCTGCAACCTTATGGTTCTCGGTCATGACGATACCGGGATTGGCGCGCAACCATTCGATACACTGTTTTACAATGTTATTCGACTGACGCATTTCCTCGATACGAACCAGGTATCGGTCGTAACAGTCGCCATTGGTTCCGACTGGAATATCGAAGTCCATACGATCGTAAACCTCGTAGGGTCGCTTCTTACGCAAGTCCCACTCGACGCCCGAGCCTCTCAACATCGGACCAGTAAAGCCCAGTTGATAAGCGCGTTCTTCGGAAACCACGCCAATACCCACAGTACGCTGCTTCCAGATGCGGTTATCAGTCAATAGCGTTTCGTACTCATCGATGTAGCCGGGAAACCGGCGCGTAAAATCCTCGGTGAAATCGAGCAGGCTTCCCTGTCTATTTTCATTCAGCCGACCAGCCTGTTTTTTACTGCGCCAGCGGCTTTCCTGGTATTGCGGCATGGTATCGGGCAGATCGCGTGCGACACCCCCTGGTCGATAGTAGGTCGCATGCATGCGCGCGCCGGAAACTGCTTCGTAGAGGTCTATCAGGTCTTCACGTTCACGAAACGCATACAGGAACATCGTCATAGCACCGACATCGAGAGCGTGTGTGCCTATCCACATGAGGTGATTGAGGATGCGGGTTATTTCGTCAAACATGACACGGATGTATTTGGCTCGCTCGGGAATCTCGAGTTCGAGTAACTTTTCGATCGCCATCACGTAGCCGTGCTCGTTACACATCATCGACACATAGTCGAGACGATCCATGTAGCCAATATTTTGATTATAGGGTTTGGTTTCGGCCAGTTTCTCGGTACCCCGATGCAACAGGCCGATATGCGGGTCGGCACGTTCGATGACTTCGCCATCCATCTCGAGTACCAGCCGCAAAACACCATGCGCGGCAGGATGCTGGGGGCCAAAATTGAGGGTATAATTTTTTATTTCAGGCATCGCCGTTTGCCTCATTCTGATCATCCACTTTCGGTTCATCAACTATATAGCGATTGTCATGCCTGATGACCTTGGGTACCAGCACTCGCGGTTCAATCGATACCGGTTCGTAAACTACCCGTTCCTTTACCGGGTCATAACGCATTTCGACATTGCCGATGAGCGGGAAATCCTTACGGAACGGATGTCCGATAAAACCATAGTCGGTTAAAATTCGGCGCAAATCAGGGTGATCGGAAAACAGAATGCCAAACAGGTCGAAAGCCTCTCGCTCATACCAGTTTGCCACGGCCCAGACACCAGTAACCGTTGGCAGCACGGGAAAGTTGTCGTCCGCCGCGTAGACTTTCAGGCGTAAGCGCCTGTTTTTGCTGTATGACAATAAATGATAGGCTGCGGCGAATCGTCTGCCCGGTTCCGCCGCGGACTCGAGCTTGTCGCCAAACTGCAGGCGGCCGGTGGTGTCAGCCGCGTTTACACCACGACTAAAGCCCGCCAGACTAGCATCGTTAGTCTGCCACTCGGCCTGCCCGAACTGAGAATAGTCAATACCAGCGATATCTACCAGTTGTTCAAACTGGAAATCCTCGCCGTCGCGTAGCCCGGTGGCAACTCCAACCAGGTTTTCGGCCGACACCACGGCGTTAACTTCTTTCACAGCGACATTAACCGAGATCAGCTTTTCACCAAAATGATCGCGCAGTGAGTCAGCCAATTGCTGCAGAGAATTTGACATATTAGCGGGCTATGGTATTAGTACGTTTTATTTTGGCTTGTAACTGAATGATTCCATACAGCAGCGCTTCCGCGGTAGGCGGACAACCTGGTACATAAACATCCACCGGTATGACGCGATCACAACCCCGCACTACTGAATAGGAATAATGATAGTAACCACCGCCATTGGCACAGGAACCCATCGAGATAACCCAACGCGGTTCAGCCATCTGATCATAGACTTTCCTTAAAGCCGGGGCCATTTTGTTGACCAGGGTACCGGCGACAATCATAACATCGGATTGCCTGGGACTGCCGCGGAAAATGATACCGAAGCGATCAAGATCATATCGAGAAGCACCTGCCTGCATCATTTCGACAGCACAACAGGCTAGGCCGAAGGTCATCGGCCACATCGAACCAGTGCGCGCCCAGTTAATCAGCTTATCCGCAGAAGTAGTCATAAACCCCTGCTCGAATACACCTTCTATTCCCATTCGAGCGCCCCCTTCTTCCATTCGTAAATAAAACCGACCACCAGCACGCCGAGAAATAATGCCATAGCCAATAATCCAAATGTGCCGATTTGATCGAGCACGATGGCCCAGGGAAACAGGAATGCGATTTCCAGATCAAAAATAATAAACAGGATAGCCACCAGGTAGTAGCGAACATCAAATTTCATGCGGCTATCTTCGAAGGCTTCGAAGCCACATTCGTAAGGAGAATTTTTTTCGGCGTCGGGTCTCGAGGGCCCCAAAATTTTTCCGAGGATAATAAATACTGTACCCATCGCCAGGGTCACGAACATAAAAATCAAAATCGGCAGGTAGTTACCTAACATGTTACGATTTGTGCCTCTGAGGGAAGTACTTTTAGCTAGTTTGCGGCCAGTCTATTGTGGTGCGAATATAGAGTCAAGGAAACTCAATTATCGATACCTGATTGGCCTTCGATACCAGCATTTTGCTGCATTTTCCAAATTATAAATTCTTAATAAATCGATCGAACTAAATACTATAAAAATGGTGCCGATGGCCGGAGTCGAACCGGCACAGCTTTCGCCACTACCCCCTCAAGATAGCGTGTCTACCAATTCCACCACATCGGCAATATCTATTGAGCACCTGGACTTGATGCGGCTAGTTAGCCGGAGGCAAGTCAGAATCCGCTGGCATATCAGATGATCCTTCAACAGGAGGTAAATCTGAACTCCCGGTCGTCGTGGGCAACTGCTGCTCGCTTTCGATTGTGGTTACACTATCCGTAATACTGTCGGGTATCTGCCGATTAGTGGTCACGTAGGCCAGGGATAAACACACAATAAAAAACAGGGTCGCGATTACTCCGGTTGCCTTGCTGAGAAAATTACCCGAGCCACGAGCTCCAAACACCGAGGCAGATGCACCGCTACCAAAAGCCGCGCCAGCATCTGCTCCCTTACCATGCTGCATAAGCACGAGGGCGATCAACATAATAGACAGGAGAACCTGGGCAATTGTTAAAATACTGTTTATATTTTCCATCTGATTTCCTAAACGGATTGGCCAATAGCAAGAAAATCGGAAGCTTTCAACGAAGCCCCGCCGATTAACCCGCCGTCTATATCGGGTTGAGCCAGCAATTCAACTGCATTCGAAGCATTCATGCTTCCCCCGTACAAAATCTGAATCTTGTGCGCCACCTGCTCATCAAGTAACGCCAGTTTCTGGCGTATAAATCGATGTACCGCCTGTGCCTGTTCGGGTGTCGCCACCTTACCAGTACCAATAGCCCACACCGGTTCGTAGGCAATCACGCTTTGCGCCAATACCGATACTCCCTGTGCTTCAATCACCGCATCTAGTTGGCGCGCAACTACATCTTCGGTGACTCCATTTTCGCGTTCTTCGAGCGACTCGCCAACGCAAAGAATCGGTGTGATTGCGGATGCTAGCGCCATCGCAAAACGATTCGCTACCAGTTGGTCAGACTCCCCGTAGAGGCTTCGCCTCTCCGAATGTCCCACAATCGCATACCGACAACCGCATTCCTTTAACATGGAGGCAGATATTTCCCCGGTGTATGCCCCGGCATTTGCATCACACACATTTTGTGCACCCAGCGCAATATCGGTTCCGCTAAGCATACCGCCGACTTTCATCAGGTAGATCGCAGGCGGGCAAACCGCCAGATTTGCATTACCGGCGCTTCCCGCCTTGATACCTTCAACCAGTTCAATGACGCTTTCTAGAGAGCCATTCATTTTCCAGTTGCCAGCGATCAGGATGGGGCGCATATTATTACTCCTATGATGTCTCAGTTGCCGGCTCGAGATCGACTCTAGTCGAATACTGTGCCCTGGCACTAATAGTTTGCTGCGACTCTATTTATGCCACAATCACGATCCCGTGGGAGTAGCTAGCAAAGCTGCCAGTCAAGCGGCGGCAAAGGTTACTCACCTCGGCCCAATAAATCAATCGCGAAATACAATATTTTAACGCCCGGCGTCAAAAATATGGCTGTAGGGAGGTCGAGTCAGGCAGGTAATGACTCAGATACACTGGTCGCTAGTTGGCCGGCCAGTTTATCGACGAGGGCGTTATCCTGACCTTCTACCATTACCCTGATCAAGGGTTCGGTACCTGAGGCGCGCAATAGTACGCGTCCGCGACCGGCTAATTCAGATTCAGCGGCTCGGATCGCTTCCTGAATACTCGGCATTGCCAGGTCTATTTTCTGGGCAACTGGAACATTTATCATGGTTTGAGGATAAACGTCCATACCGCTACAGGCATCAGTCAGACTCTTTCCCTTGTCGACCAGTTCGTCCAGTACCTGCAGCGCTGCAATAATGCCATCACCGGTGGTAGATTTATCCAGGCAGATAATATGCCCTGATGACTCACCTCCCAGGTGCCAGCCGTGTTCGACCAGTTTTTCCATGACACTACGGTCACCGACATTAGCTCTCTCGAACGGGATCGAATCTTTACTCAGGGCATGCTCGAGTCCAAGATTGGTCATCAGGGTACCAACCACACCACCGAACATCCTGCGTTCTTTGAGCTTACTCCTGGCAATCACGTAAAGCAGTTGATCGCCATCCTTAACATCGCCTTTCGAGTCCATCATGATCAGACGATCACCATCGCCATCGAAAGCGATACCAATATCAGCCCCGTTTTCCAAAACCACCGAACGCATATTTTCTGGATGTAGCGCACCTACACCCTTGTTAATATTCAAACCATCCGGACTGGTGCCGATTTCAATGACATCCGCACCCAATTCCCGGAATACCGCGGGCGCAATGTGATAGGTAGCACCATTGGCGCAGTCCACCACAATTTTCATGCCGCTTAGATTGGTGTTAAACGGAATCGAGCTCTTGCAAAACTCTATATAGCGACCCCTGGCGTCATCCATGCGGCTCGCTTTTCCTATCTGGAACGATTCGACCATCTCCAACGGCTGATCAATCATGTCTTCAATGGCTATTTCAATTTCATCCGCCAACTTGAAACCATCACCATTAAAAAACTTCACGCCATCGTCATGGAATGGGTTATGCGAGGCACTGATGACAATGCCAGCCGTTGCTCTATGCGCCCTGGTCAGGTAAGCGATCGCCGGCGTAGGCATAGGTCCCAACAACATGACATCGAGGCCGGCAGCGGCAAGTCCCGCTTCAAGCGCGGACTCAAACATATAACCCGATATTCGGGTATCCTTACCGATCATTACAAAGCCCCGGTTTTTTCGAGAAAGAATTTTGCCCGCGGCCCAACCAATTTTCAGCACAAATTCGACCGTCATCGGTGGTTTGCCCACCTTGCCTCGTATTCCGTCTGTGCCAAAGTATCGGCGACTCATATACCCCTCTCTATTCTGATTTTGCCTGTTTCATAGCGTTCACTATCGCCACTGCATCGACCGTTTCCGCCACATCATGAACTCTTACTATGTCGGCTCCAGACATCGCTGCAATCACCGCCATTGAAACGCTACCATACAAACGCGCATCGACCGGCTTGTCAAGTATCATACCAATCATAGCTTTCCTCGACATTCCCACCAGCAGCGGTACGCCCAGTGATTTGAACTTCCCCAGGGATTTTAACAGCAGTAAGTTGTGTTGCAGGGTTTTACCAAATCCAAATCCTGGATCAATAATAATATTAGTCTTATTAATACCAGCGCCAATCGCAGCGTCGATACGTTGTTGCAGGAATTCCATCACCTCGGCCACTACATCGGTATAGCTGGGATTTTTCTGCATGGTTTCGGGCGTCCCCTGCATATGCATTAAACACACTGATACACCGAGTTTAGCCGCAGTTTCCAGCTCATTATCCTGTTGCAATGCCCAGATGCTGTTAATCATGGTCGCGCCCGCTTCTACTGCCTGGCGCATGACTTCGGGTTTACTGGTATCGATCGAAATTGGAATATCGGATATTTCTCGGACCGCTTTAATTAACGGAATTGTGCGACTGAGTTCCTCGTCAACATCAACATTTCGAGACCCGGGTCGGGTAGACTCGCCACCCACATCGAGGATATCAACGCCATCGTTGATTATCTGTTGGGCGTGGCCAAAGGCTGACCCAATGCTGTCATACAAACCACCGTCGGAAAAGGAGTCGGGGGTCGTGTTTATGACCCCCATAACCCTGGTCTGGCCTGATAGAATCGGAAGATTCATACCGGGACAAATAGCGGTCGCACTATCTTTACCGCAAAGGAATACTAGTGAAGCTTGGCCGGATCAGGCAAATCTGGATCGTCGTCAGCCTGTGGCTTGGTTGAAGTGTCGTCAGTTTTTCCGGACGAACTATTTCCATCATCACCCCAGTCTTTGGGTGGGCCGGGTTCCTTGCCTTCCATAATAGTATCGATCTGGCCAGCATCGATGGTTTCATATTTCATCAGTGCATCGGCCATCAAGTGCAGCTTGTCCTCGTTTTCTTTCAATATTTCAACCGCACGCTGATAGTTTCGATCGATAATAGAGCGAATTTCGGAATCAATGGCCTGGGCCGTTTCATCGGAAACGATTTTCTGCCGGCCGATAGATTTACCCAGAAATACCTCACCCTCGTCTTCACTGTAGGTAAGAGGACCCATGCGATCAGACAGACCCCACTGGGTTACCATACTACGTGCAATACTGGTAGCGCGTTCGATATCATTCGAGGCACCGGTAGTCACCGCGTCATCTCCAAATATCTGTTGCTCGGCAATACGGCCGCCAAACAGGCTGGATAGCTGGCTCTCCAGGTGTTTTTTACTATAGCTGTAGCGATCCTCCTCGGGTAGAAACATGGTCACACCCAGGGCACGGCCGCGTGGAATGATACTGACCTTATAAACCGGGTCATGCTCAGGCACGTTACGCCCGACGATTGCATGCCCCGCCTCGTGATAAGCAGTAAGCTTCTTCTCCGACTCCTTCATGATCATCGATCTGCGTTCCGCTCCCATCATGATCTTGTCCTTGGCTCGTTCGAACTCGGCCATAGTCACTACCTTCTTGTTTGCTCGCGCGGCAAACAGGGCAGCTTCATTGACCAGGTTGGCCAGGTCGGCACCAGAAAATCCCGGGGTACCCCGTGCAATCACCATCTCTTCGACATTTTCGGCCGTCGGTACTTTGCGCATATGTACTTTCAGAATTTGAGAGCGACCGCGTACATCGGGTAAAGGCACAACTACCTGCCGATCGAATCGACCCGGCCGCAGCAGTGCAGGATCCAGGACATCGGGTCGGTTGGTCGCGGCGATAACAATAACGCCTTCATTGCCCTCGAAACCATCCATTTCAACCAGTAGCTGGTTCAGGGTTTGTTCGCGTTCATCGTGCCCGCCACCTAAACCTGCACCCCGATGTCGACCGACGGCATCTATCTCGTCGATGAATATGATGCAGGGAGCCTGTTTTTTAGCCTGTTCGAACATATCCCGCACTCGCGAGGCACCGACACCGACGAACATTTCCACAAAATCTGAACCCGATATGGTGAAGAACGGAACCTTGGCTTCACCCGCGATAGCTCTCGCCAACAGGGTTTTACCTGTACCGGGCGAGCCGACCATCAGTATGCCACGAGGGATTTTTCCGCCGAGCTTCTGAAACTTGGCTGGTTCACGCAGGAACTCAACCAGTTCACTCACTTCTTCCTTGGCTTCGTCAACGCCAGCAACGTCATTAAAGGATACATTGATCTGGTCCTCACCCAGCAGTCGCGCCTTACTCTTGCCGAATGACATCGCACCGCGGCCGCCTCCGCCGCCCTGCATTTGGCGCATGAAGAATATCCACAACCCGATTAATACGATAAATGGAAACCAACTTACAAATATATGCGTGAGCAATGATGGTTGCTCGGGGGGTTTACCGATAATTGCAACATTAGCCCGCTCCAGATCACCAATTAAGGCGGAATTGCTGGTTTCGGGACTAAAGGTGGTGAACACGGTACCAGAACTCATCTTACCGGTGATGTTCTGTCCCTCGATCATAACCTCGCTAACCTGCCCCTGTTTTACCTGGGTCAGGAAGTCGGAATAGATCAAGGTTTGTCCGCTACTCGAACGATCGCCAAAATTCTGGAAAACCGACAATAGTACGACGGCGATCACTACCCATAAAATCAAATTCTTCGCTACATCATTCACTAATTAATACCCATTATTTTCGCTCTTAGACCGAGCCGAGTTCATTTTACCGCTATTCCTGACAGATAATAGCGCATTTTCGGCAAGCCCTGAACAATTCATCGATCAATTTTTCAGGAGTTGAAATCAAACCTGAGGAATTTTTTCCTTTTGTTTTCAATATATTACTCATTATATGGACTGCCAGCAATGTATCAGGGCGCGGAAATTCCGGGCCGACGATATATCCATTAGCATTAACACTACCGTTTAAGACCACAACAAACCGCATAAATTTCACGTGATCTTGCCCGTGATGCTTTGGGCTTGCGAAACTTAACCGTATTGAAATCCTGCCGCATAGCCGAAGTTATTTCCTCAAAACCCTTACCCTGAAACAATTTGACCACGAACTGACCCTGCGTGTTTAAGCAATCCCGGGCCAGCTCAAGGGCTAATTCCGCCAGGTACACCGACTTCGGCTGATCGACTGTTTCAATTCCACTTATATTGGGGGCCATATCGGATAAAACAAGATCAAGTGGCTGCCTGTCGACAAGTTCGAGTATTTTTTCCAGGGTTGCCTGTTCAGTAAAGTCCCCCTGGATTATTTCAACACCGGCGATCGGCTCCAGGGGCAGCAGGTCGACCGCGATGATCCTGCCCCGCTGTTCCGCAAACTGCGCGGCATATTCACTCCAGCCACCCGGGGCTGCACCCAGATCGAGGACGAATTGTCCCGGCTTTAGAACCCGGTCCTTTTGCTGAATCTCAATCAGTTTGTATACCGCACGCGATCGATAACCATCCCTGCGCGCCTGTAACACGTAAGCGTCATCGTGATGTTCTTTCAACCAGTTCTGGCTACTTTTGGAGCGCGACATAAATTAAGGATTAAAAGTAATAGGGGTAAGCTGTGTTAGTATGCGCGATTTCCGCAAGCAATGCTTCTGCCGACAGCAATATGTATTTAAACAAGACACAAATCAAAGCTTTACGAGCCGAGTCTCATCGGCTGAAACTAAAACCAGTGGTAACAATTGGTCAAAATGGTCTGAGCAAGAATGTGCAAAATGAAATTGAGATCGCACTCGAACATCATGAGCTAATCAAGATCCGTATACCCGCGATGGATAAACCCGGAAAAAAGCAAATGATTGAAACCATTTGCACCCAAACCAGTGCCGACTTAATCACGGCAATCGGCAATGTAGCCGTAATCTACCGGCGAACCGAAAATGTTGACCGCTTCTCGAAACTGCTATGCGGGTAACGCTCAATCGTTACTGGTAGTGGACCGCGGTTATTTCGTATTCTCTAACACCCGCGGGCGCCTGCACACTGACATCTTCGCCCTCCTCTTTACCTATCAGCGCCCGCGCAATCGGTGAACTGATGGCAATACGACTCGCATTGATGTCGGCTTCGATATCACCTACGATTTGATAGCGCACCTCTTCATCAGATTCGACATCGATCAACTCGACCGTACAGCCAAAAACGACCCGACCGCTTCGCGGTAATTTGGTCACATCGATAATCTGCGCATTTGTCAATGCGGCCTCTAGCTCAGCAATTCGCCCCTCCATGAATCCCTGCTCCTCGCGTGCAGCATGATACTCGGCATTTTCCTTCAGATCGCCGTGATCCCTGGCAACTGCAATTGCTTCAATTACTATTGGTCTTTTAACATATTTCAGGTCCTTGAGTTCATCTTTGAGCCTCTCTGCCCCAGTCGCAGTAAGCGGTATCTGATTCATTCTGTTTTATCCTGGTAATTTTTCAAAATATTTAATTATATTTATTTGCTTAGAAGAAAATGGATTTTAATGCAATGACTGTAATCGATAAACATCTTCAATATGCCGATGCGATATCGCCATGCAAGTAGCCCTGCCGCCCGAAAGAGTGGTTGTATAGCTGACCGAGTGCATTAACGCCTCCCTGCGTATAGCGTATGAGTCGGCTATTGCCGAGCGGCCTTCGGTAGTATTGACGATCAACACGATTTCATCATTTTTAATCATGTCGACAATATGTGGCCGGCCCTCTTTTACCTTATTGACCTGTTTACAATCAATACCCGCGGCCTGTATCACTTTCGCTGTGCCACCTGTACCAACGAGGTCAAATCCTTTTGCCTTTAAATCGCGCGCGAGATCGACAACTCCCCTCTTGTCGTTGTCGCGAACACTGAGAAAAACCGTGCCCGACTCGGGAATCGATCCTCCGGCAGCAATCAGGCCCTTGGAAAAAGCCTCGGCGAAGGATTTACCGATTCCCATAACTTCTCCGGTCGACTTCATCTCCGGGCCCAGAATCGGATCTACTCCATGAAATTTGGCGAAAGGGAAAACGGACTCCTTAACCGATATAAAACCCGGTATAACCTGTCGGGTTTGATTCTGTTGTTCGAGGCTTTGGCCGACCATGCAACGTGCCGCAACTTTTGCCAGTGCAACACCTGTCGCTTTGGATACAAATGGTACCGTGCGCGACGCTCGCGGATTCACTTCAAGGATATAAACATCATTACCCTTGATCGCAAACTGGGTATTCATCAATCCAACCACATTCATCGCTTTAGCCAATAGCGTAACTTGCTCGCAAAGCTTATTCTGAATTTCTGTCATTAACGTATACGGCGGCAACGAACAGGCGGAGTCGCCGGAATGCACGCCAGCCTGCTCGATATGTTCCATCAGTCCTCCGATTAAAACATTTTCACCATCGCAAACCGCATCGACGTCAACTTCGACCGCCTCATCGAGGAATCGATCCAGTAATACCGGTGAGTCCAGGGTCATCTTGACGGCCTCCTTCATGTATCGCGCCAAATCTTCCTGATCGTATACGATCTCCATTGCCCGTCCTCCCAGGACATAAGAAGGGCGTACCACCAGTGGAAAGCCTACTTGTTCAGCCAGGCCTGCTGCAGTTTCTACGTCGAAAGCAATACGATTCGGCGGTTGCCGCAATCCCAGTTGGCTAATCAACTGCTGAAATCGCTCACGATCTTCGGCCAGATCAATTGAATCCGGGGTAGTTCCAATAATAGGCACACCGGCCGCTTCCAGAGCACGTGCCAGGTTCAGCGGTGTCTGCCCACCAAACTGAACGATCACCCCCCTGGGTTTTTCAAGATGTATCACTTCGAGCACATCTTCGAAGGTGAGTGGCTCGAAATAAAGCCGGTCTGAAGTATCGTAATCGGTCGAAACGGTTTCCGGATTACAGTTAATCATGATGGTTTCGTATCCATCCTCACGCATTGCCATCGCGGCATGCACACAACAATAATCAAATTCGATACCCTGGCCAATTCGATTTGGGCCACCACCGAGAACAATAATCTTTTCCCGATTGGAGGGCTCGGCCTCACACTCCTGTTCATAAGTTGAGTACAAATAAGCCGTTGAAGAAAAAAATTCAGCGGCACAGGTATCCACACGTTTATAGACAGGGCGTACGCCCATGGCTCTTCGCTTTTCTCCTATCTCGCCTTCATTGCTATCCAATAATTTTGCCAGCCTCCGATCGGAAAAACCCTTGCGTTTCAGGGCGCGAATCTCATTCGCACTCAATGAAGCAACAGTCTTACCTGAAAGGCTATTTTCAGTTATCACCAAATCTTCTATCTGTGCCAGGAACCAGGGATCAATCGCAGTTTGCTGGAAAATATTGTCAAGACTGTAGCCCGACCTGAAAGCGTCCGCGACATACCAGATGCGATCGGCACCCGGCAATCTGAGTTCAGTGCGATATAAGTCTTCCAGCTCGCCTTCACTCA